>NZ_JBLBUE010000054.1:0-20348 GCF_047290655.1 Alteromonas sp. AMM-1
ATGCCCGAAGGGAGTGGCCAAAACGACTTACATCTGTGTTGCGTCCTCTGGACATAGAATAACTATGCCTCAGAGAACGCGTCGTGATCTAAGTCGTTTTTACTCACTCTGAGAGGGCAAACTTCTATGCGAATTGGTATAATTGGCCATCACTGGAGAGGATAACGCCAACAGCGTTACCATTGCCAATTCAGCATAAGCAACAGGCACAAAAATGTGATCGTGATAATACGCTGCCACCACATTTGCACTTATGCCTTTTGCGGTCAACGCTGCACTCATTGCCGCAGTCATACCCACCGCCTCCAGACTGGAATGCACCTTACAGGTTATGCAGCGAAATACGCCGTTATACACCAATCCCGCATTAAGTGCGGCGTTCTCAGTCAGGATCAGTGTGGTACCTTCGACTTCCTGGAACATGCCTATTGGTGTGAGTGAGTCGAACAACTCTGAGCTAAAACCAGCGAGAGTCACAAACACATAATTTTCCGGGAGCAGTTCAGGTGACAGGCCTTTGAGCAAGCTGTTTAAATCTGTTTCGCCACCCATTATACGCTCCCGTTATTTAAAGCTTAAAGGCCCGTACGCGCTTGCCTTTAATTTTGCCCTCGCGGAACAGGGCCAATGCGCGCTTTACACTGCGGGTTTTAACCGCTACGAAGCTTTCATTAGCCTGCACTTTTATTTTACCAATGTCGTCGGCGGGTACATCACCCTCCTGAGTTAATGCGCCCAGAATATCACCTGGGCGAAGCTTGGCTTTTTTACCGGCGCCAATGCGCAGGCATTTAAACTCAGGCTCGATAATGCGGTTGGCATGAAAGCGCAGGCCTTGCGCGCCTTTGCGTTTCAGATCTTCACCGGTATGGATCTCGATAGCGGCCAGCAACGCGCCTTCATTCTCACTCATCAGCGTATAAGCCATTCCCGGTTGTTCAGCACGACCCGTTCGGCCAATTCGGTGAATGTGTGCGTCGGGGTTTTCGCTTACCTCGTAATTCACCACACAATCTACCGCTGGAATATCCAGCCCTCGTGCAGCAACATCCGTTGCAACCAGAATGTTCAGGCAGTCACTGGCAAACTGCATAAGCACCTGATTGCGTTCGCTTTGCTCCATGTCGCCCTGAATAGCAGCAGCCACAAAACCTTCCTCAGCCAGTTTATCGGCCACTTCCTGCGTTGTTTTGCGCATGCGACAGAACACGATAGCACTCTTAGGTTGCTCCGTGGTTAACAAGGCTTTGAGTGCATTAAAGCGTTGCTTGTCTTCCACTTCGTAAACCAGTTGCGACACTTTGGCCCGGGCCGCAGAATCAACTTCAATGGTTTCAGGGGAGGTTAAATACTGCTTTGCCAGCTGAGTAGTAGCATCGGTAAAGGTAGCCGAGAACATCAGCGTTTGTACCGGTGCGCGCAAGCCACTAAAAATAGTGGCCAGATCATCCGTAAAACCCATGTCCAGCATGCGGTCTGCTTCATCAAATACCCTAACGCGTAGCTCATCCAGCGAAATTCGGTTCTTTTGCACGTGATCCATCACGCGCCCTGGCGTACCCACAATAATGTGGCAGCCGTGTTTAAGTGAGTTGATTTGCGACCCCATTGGCAGCCCGCCACACAAGGTTAATACCTTCACGTTAGGTAAATCCTTGGCCAGCAGACGGTATTGCTCTGCTACCTGCTCAGCCAATTCGCGGGTAGGACACAGTACCAGTGTTTGCAGCGCATTCAGGCTAACATCCAATTTTTGCAGGCTACCAGCAGCAAACGCCAGGGTTTTGCCCGAACCGGTTTGCGCCTGAGCCAGTACATCTTTGCCCTGAACTATAGCTGGCAAAGCTGCCTGTTGTATGGGTCGTGGCGCGTTAAATCCGGCTTTTTCAATAGCCAGTAATAACTCTGGGCGTAACCCGAATGCAGAAAACAACTCACTCATAAATAATTACGCCAGTTTCCAGTTTAGTGTTTGACCCGCAAAAAACGGGACCATTTCAGTGCCATCCGCCAGCGTTACCAAATCAGGAACCTGCCAGCTTTCTCTCACCAGGGTAATCGTGCCCGTATTGCGCGGTAAACCGTAAAAATCCGGGCCATTTTCGCTGGCGAATGCTTCAAATTTATCCATCGCGCCCAGTTGCTCAAATACCTCGGCGTACAGTTCAATAGCACTCCACGCACTGTAACAACCCGCGCAACCACAGGCGTTTTCTTTGCGGTGCTTGGCGTGCGGTGCTGAATCTGTGCCGAGGAAGAACTTTGTGGAACCTTGCGCAACCACTTCGCGCAAACGCTGCTGATGGGTATTGCGTTTCAAAACGGGTAAGCAGTAGTTGTGCGGTCGCACGCCGCCTACCAGTAAGTCATTGCGGTTTAATAATAAATGTTGAGGCGTGATGGTAGCGGCAATGTTATCACCGTTACCCAGAACGAAATCCGCAGCATCGGCAGTAGTGATATGCTCGAATACTACTTTCAAACCCGGAAAGTCTTTTACAATCTTCGCCATGTACTGGTCGATAAACACTTTTTCGCGATCGAAAATATCCACATGCGACTCGGTCACTTCACCATGAATCAACAGCAACACGCCGTCTTTTTCCATTTGCTCAAACACCGGATACAAAGCATTAATGCCTTTTACTGCAGCATCTGAGTTGGTGGTTGCGCCAGCCGGGTACAGCTTGCACGCTACTACGCCCGCAGCCTTGGCAGCTGTGATGTCAGCGGGTGTGGTTTGGTTAGTCAGATACAAGGTCATCAATGGCTCGAACTGACTTCCGGCAGGACGTGCCGCTTCGATACGCGCTTTGTACGCCATCGCCAGTTCAGCATTGGTTACCGGCGGCACCAGATTGGGCATCACAATCGCGCGGGCAAAACAGCGCGCCGTGGCTGGCACAGTTTCAGCCAGCATATCGTTGTCGCGAAAATGAAGATGCCAGTCATCTGGCTGACGAAGGGTAATTGATTGCATTGCACCGGCCTCAAATACAGGTTAATTCAAGAAACGCGCGCATTATAGCAAGAAACCCTCCGCTTTTGCTTTTTATTCAGACCGCTTATTACGCAGAATGATTTATCACTACCGGCACCGATTTTGATGTTGGCGTTGCCGATGCCAACCCGACACTTTCAAACGGAATGAGCGGGTTCGTTTCCGGGTAATAACACGCCACATTACCTTGCGGAATATCGTAACGCATAGCGCGAAATTGGGTCACTTTACGTTCTGTGTCGTCATCCCAAATGGTACTAATATCCACCAGCGAGTTATCGGTTAATCCGAGCAGACGCATATCTTCGGCATGCATAAACACCAGTTGGCGTTCACCAAATACCCCGCGATAGCGGTCGTTCATGCCATACACCGTAGTGTTGTACTGATCGTGGGAGCGCAGGGTTTGCAGGGTGAATACCGGCGAGTCTTGCTGAGCAATTTTGGCCTGAACACGATCGGGAAATAACGCATCAGGTAACGCCACTGCGTTAAATTCGGCCTTCCCGGACGCTGTATTCCACTGCAAATTTGCCGCGCTGTTGTACAAGTGAAAACCTCCTGGCTGCTGTATTTGGGCATTAAAATTATCAAAGCCGGGGATCACGTTGGCAATGAGCTCCCGTATGTTGCTGTAATCAGCAATGAGTGACTCCCAATCCAACGCAATACGATCTTTTAATGTGTACTGTGCAATACGCGCGATGATTTCTGTTTCAGACTTCAATAATTCACTGGCTGGCGGTGTATTGCCACTGGACGCATGCACCATGCTAAAGGTGTCTTCAACCGTAATTGCCTGGTTCTTTCCGCCGGTGGTGTCGGCTTCGGTTCGTCCTAAACATGGCAGTATTAAGGCGTCTTGTCCTATGGCCAGATGCGTGCGGTTGAGCTTGGTGGCGATATTAACCATCAGTGTTGTTCGTCTGAGCGCTTGCTCTGTATAAACGGTATCAGCCGACGCGGCCGCAATATTGCCGCCCAAACAAATCAGCATTTTACTTTGCCCGGCATGCAAGGCTTTAATCGCGTCGTAGACTCTATGCCCCGGCTTTTCCGGTGGCGTAAAATTAAATACTGCCTGCATAGCCTGATTAAACGCGGGCGTTGGCGCTTCCAGAATGCCCATGGTTCGGTTGCCCTGCACGTTACTGTGGCCTCGAACCGGGCACATACCCGCACCGGGTAAACCTATTGCACCTGTTAGCAGATGCAACGACGTAAGTTCATGAATGGTATCCACCGAATGTAAGTGCTGAGTGATCCCCATTGCCCAACAAGTGATGGCTTTCTTGCTACGCGCGAACACGTTGGCTGCTTCGGTGATGTCGGCGCGAGTTAACCCACTGCGCGTTTCAATATCCTGCCACTGCGTGCTTTTTACTTGCTCGATGTAAGCGTCAAAGCCATGCGTGTGCTCACCGATAAAATCCTGATTCAGATGTTCAGTCAGCTCTTCAATAATAACCTTGGCCATGCCTCGTGCTACGGCAAAATCACCGCCGAGTTTGGGTGTGTAATACCGTGCACTGATATCAACCGCTTGCAAGCCCAATAATTCTGCAGGCTTTTGTGGGCTAGCGAAGCGCTGTAACCCAACCTCTTTGAGATTATTGAACGACACAATAGTCGCACCGCGCTTTGCTGCACTGCGCAGCGCATTTAACATTCGCGGGTGATTGGTACCCGGATTCTGACCAAACACAAAGATAGTATCGGCCGCATCAAAGTCCTTAAGCGTCACTGTGCCTTTGCCCACACCGATTGCGCGCTTGAGCGCAATACCGCTTGCTTCATGACACATATTGGAACAATCAGGAAAGTTATTGGTCCCCAGTGCCCGGCCAAATACCTGATACAAAAATGACGCTTCGTTGCTCGCTCTGCCAGACGTATATAGCTCAAGCTCATTTGGCGATTGCAGGGCATTAATGCCATCAGCAATGAGCGTGAATGCCTGCTCCCAACTCACCGGTTCGTACTTGTCGGTTTGCGAATTGTAGCGAAGCGGTTCCACCAGCCTGCCCTGGCTTTCCAGCCAGTGATCGCTTTGCTTGTGCAGTTCGCTAACGGTGTGTTGCGCAAAGAACGCAGCATCCACTTTTTCAGAAGTCGATTCCCAGGCTATAGCCTTAGCGCCGTTCTCGCAAAAGCGAAACGCGCCGCGCTTGTCATCGCCCCAGGCACACCCGGGGCAATCAAACCCTTCGTGTTTGTTAGCATGATACAAATTCAGCATGTTTCGGCGTACCTGCTTACTTTTAATCAGCTGATTCACCGTAGATTTAACGGACGCAATGCCCCCGGCTTTAGACGATTTATTCGGCATAATTTTCCTTTGCATCATACATAATGGGTTGGTTATTTCGCGGCACATACACCAGATTCAGCCCGGTTTGATTCGCTACATCCACCGCCATGGTGGTAGGGGAAGACAAGCAATACAGCGTAGTAAAACCACAGACTGAGGCTTTTTGCACCAGTTCCACACCGCATCGGCTTGTTACAGCCAAATAGCCCTTTTCAGGATGGAAACCGGCTCGCAGGGTTTGACCAATCACTTTATCCAGTGCGTTGTGGCGACCGATGTCTTCACTGCACACTACGGTATTCGTAACTGCGCACACAAACATAGCGGCATGCATGGCACCGGCTTTTTGATTGTATGTCTGGTGTGCCACAAACAGTGAACGTAACTGACTGACATCACATTCTGCCAATGGCCGTTTATCGGTCGGCATTTTATTCGGCGGGAATGCCTGATCCATAGCGGTTTTATTGCACAGTCCACACCCGGCACTCACCAAGCTATAACGTCGCTGCTTTACCTCGTGCTCGCGGCGGCCGGTAACGGTTATCCGGGCTTCAAATCCCGGTGACATGGGTTCGATCTGAATATCTTTGATTTCTACTACCGACTTTACAATCCCTTCGGTGAGGAAGTGGCCGGTAATAAAGTCGTCAAAATCAAACGGCGAGACCATCATGACAGACAGCGCCATGCCGTTTATTGCAATAGCAAGCGGCACTTCTTCAGCAAGGTCGTCGTAATGACGAGGGGGATGCTGTGCAGACAGATTTACCTTGTTACCCATTACAGGCATGGAGGAATCACTAAGCTAAACATGACATGTTTCAAGATTACCACAGGATATTTCACGGCGCTGGTGTGATGCCTTAACTATGCGGTTTTTAGCGGTAGATTTGTTTATGATGAAGAACACTCGTTGAAAAAAGCGTTGTCCGGATACTGAATAATCACCGGACAACGCGTTTGTCGCTCAACTAGCCTTTCTTAGTATAGGCAGCAATGATCACAATAGTTTGACCGTTGATTTTGCCTTCAATATGAAGCGGATTTTGCGTGAGGCGGATGTTGCGCACTGGCGTACCACGCTTGGCAGTAAAGTTTGCGCCTTTTACGTTCAAATCTTTAATCAAGTGAACGTTATCACCGGCCTGAAGGGCTTCACCGTTGCTGTCTAATGTTGGCTCGCGATCTTCTGGCAAGCCAGCTTTGGCCCAAGCCTGGGTGTCTTCGTCCAGGTAGACCATTTCCAGTAAGTCCTGTACCCAGGTTTCGCTTTCCAGCTGTTTAAGCTTACGCCAGGCTACCACTTGCGCAGCAGGCAATGGCGACCATACCGCTTCATTCAAACAACGCCAGTGATTTACATCGGTATCGGTTTCACCGTTTAACTGACTGGAGCACGTAGCGCAGGTGGCAATTGCACAGTTGTCGGAATCGTTTGGTGATTCGGGCACCATGTATAAGGCAAGGCCCTGATCACTCCCACATAATTCACATACATTGTTAGCGCGGGTAAATACCGCTTGTTGATTTGCCATGGTTACTGCCCCGGATAGATTCATTTCAAGAAAGGCGCGAGTATAGCACGCCTTACTGGTTTACCATAAGCTATCATGGCATTTACCTTTGACTATGCCGTTATGCACAACATCAGGATGCCTATTGGTGTTCAACCCAAATAAATGAATCAGTGGCATAGCCCAATGACGTTGCTTTTTCTATCAGATGGGTGCGCACTTCGTCAGAGAGTTCGGGTTGTCTGGCCAATATCCACAAATACGAACGGTCCGGCCCGGTTACCAGCGAATATTGATAATTGTCTTTATCGAGTTCAGCTATAACGTAGCTGGCGTAAAACGGGCCGAAAAACGACACTTTCAGATGGCCTGTTGTTTCCTCGCCAACAAAATAGGCTTTACCTTCAGCTTCAGCCCATCCTCCGCTAACGGCATCGTATCCCTTATTCAGTACCTTGATGCCCCCATCATCGCGCTTGCTGTAAGTAGCAGACACCCGGCTTAGCCCTTGTTCAAAACTATGATCAAAGCGCGCTATTTCGTACCATGTACCTAAATACCTGTCAGCTTCAAAGCCGGTTACCGGTGTTACCCCCTCCGGCACACTGGTACAGCCAGCTAGGCCAATCAACAATAAAAGTGCTGCTATGCGTTTCATGTTTTACCCTATGTTTTTATAATTACAGGTATTACGAAATTTACTTTAATTTGTATCACTTGCCTTACCTGTTAGCATACGTATTCATTCGCCAGATAAACTGGTATCACTTACAGTAACTGCATTGCATAAAAGAAGAAAAATACAATGATGAAACACTATTTTGAACATGCTTCCTCCGTGGTATTCGGGTGTATGGGTCTGGGTGGCGAATGGGCAGCCGACGCTTATACCGCAGAACACGTAAAACAAGCCACCATCGCGGTAGAAGCTGCATTAGAGGCTGGTATAACAGTATTTGATCACGCTGACATTTATACCCTTGGCAAGGCAGAAAGGGTATTTGCCGATGTATTAAAAGCTAACCCAAGTTGGCGTGAAAACATGATCATCCAATCCAAGTGCGGTATCCGCTTTGAAGATGCAACCGGCCCCAAACGCTATGACTTTTCGCCAGCTTACATTGCTCAGTCAGTCGATGGTATTTTACAACGCCTGAATATGGAAAGCATTGATGTATTGCTGCTGCATCGTCCGGATCCGCTGGCCGATTTACCGGCCTTGGGCGAATGCCTTTCCAACTTGCACGCCCAGGGCAAGTTCCGCTATTTGGGCGTATCGAACATGCACTGGTATCAAATTGAAGCCTTACAGGAGGTAGTGTCGTTTCCCATTATTGCGAACCAGCTGGAAATGAGCCTGGCGTACCGGGATTGGGTTGAAGACGGCATGATGGCTAACAGCGCACTGAATCGACACTCAGGATATACCGCTGGTACGCTGGAATATTGCCAGCGCAAAAACGTGCAATTGCAGGCATGGGCACCGTTAGCTCAGGGTAAATATTCAGGTCGAGGCCCGGCAGATTGTTCCACATCGGCACTGGTAAGTAAGCTGGCAGCAGAATATGGCGTGAGCCCTGAAGCCATCGTGCTTGGATGGTTAATGCGCCATCCGGCTAACATTCAACCGGTGATCGGTACCACTAATCCTGCGCGAATCGCAGCCTGCGCCCAGGCTATGCATACACAACTATCCAGAGAGCACTGGTACGCATTACTGGAATCTGCGCGCGGCCAGGAAGTGCCCTGATGCGCTATACTGACATTAAGCAGTTGAAAGAATGAAGGTAGAACAGATGTTAAACGGTATTCATCACGTCGCGATCATTTGTAACGATTACCAGCAATCCAAGCATTTCTACACAGAAATACTGGGATTTTCTGTGGTAGATGAAAACTACCGGGCTGAGCGTGATTCATACAAATGCGACATTGGTTTACCTGACGGCACGCAAATCGAGTTGTTTTCGTTTCCCGGCGCACCAGCAAGGCCAACTCGCCCTGAAGCCCAGGGGCTGCGACATCTCGCTTTCAATGTGGACGATATAGATAAGGTCATTGCCCACCTGAACAGCCATGGTATCGAATGCGAACCGGTACGCACCGACCCTTATACGGGTCGGCGCTTTACGTTTTTTTCGGATCCCGATAATTTACCGCTGGAACTATACGAACGCGCGGGTTAATCAAGCAGAGCCAGGGCACCCAGCATGCCAGAACGTGTGCCAAGCCCTGGTGTGCAAATCACATCGCGCATCGACACGCCTTCTGGGAACACAATATAACCATTTAACGTGTGTTCAGTCGTTGCAATAACCTTATCCACGATCCCCGGCTTTTGCATTACGCCACCGCCTAAAATAATCTTCTCGGCGCTTAGCAATACCATCAGGTTGTGACACATCTTTCCTAACACTTCCACAAGCCCATCCCATGCCGGGTGGTCATCGTCGAAAGTATCTGATGGTTGAGACCAAATCTTGCCAAGTGCAGTACCCGATGCCAATCCTTCCACACAGTTAGCATGAAAAGGACAGGTGCCAGTAATCCCGGCAGGCGGCTCCACCAGCATATGGCCAACTTCAGGGTGAACCAAACCATGCAGCGGCTTGCCGTTCACCACAATGCCGCCACCCACACCGGTACCCACCGTAACATACACGGCAACACCTGCGCCCTGGGCTGCGCCCCAGCGATACTCTCCTAATGCGGCGCCATTCACATCGGTATCAATAACAACGTCGCAATCCAGTGCGCTACCCAGTGCGTTTGCCAAATCCGTATTGCTCCAGTTTGGCTTGGGGGTTTTGGTTATAAAACCATATGTAGCCGACGCTTTGTTTAAATCTAACGGACCGAAACTGGCAATGCCTAATTTATTGAATGTGTAACCCGCCTCGCGCTGCGTGTTGAAAAAGTCCACTGTGGCAGACAGTGTTTCCTCCGGCGTGGTAGTAGGTATACGAACTTCGGCCACAATGTCGCGATCTGGCGTAACAATGGCACAATTAAACTTAGTGCCACCCGCTTCAATCACTGCATAGTACGGATCAGTTAACGCCATATTCGCTTGCCTCAATCTCTGCTAATCGTTGTTGTGTTGGGTTAAAAATATAATTAAGTAGCAGTCCTGCAAATAGAATAGTTGCGAATACTGTGGCTACCATAAAACCGTACTTTGCATCGCCGCCATTGGCATCACTCACCAGCCCCATGATGAATGGGCCTGCCGCCGCGCCCGCTGCGGTGAAAAACAAAATTACGCCAGCGACACTGCCATGTTGATGTTTGGGAAAACAGCTGATCCCTTTAGAGTTAAACGTAGGGTAAATCACTGACATAAAAATACCGGTTAACGGGAATAAGTACAGCGCAACCTGTTTGCCCCCCATTAGGCCACCAGCAAAGCACACTACAATTGCACCACTGAATAGCGTAAGTACCAGTGCCCAGTTAAAATGGCTCATCATCCAAATACCTACAAAACGGCCAAGTGCTCTGAGTACGAAAAAGGCGGTAACCGAATAAATAGCCAACGTTTGCGCACTGCCTGCCGAATAACACTCGTAGGTAGCTTTAAGGCTGGTTGCGTCACATACCAGATAGCTCGGCATCCATACGTAAATTGCACTTTCTGCCGCAACGTATAAAAATGCACCAATCGAGAAACCCAGTGCATATGGGTTTTTTATTAATTTCAGGCTCTGAAGCAAGGATACTTTTTCAGCTTCGGAGGCATGCGTGTGCTGGTAAGACGGGTATTTTACAAACAAGGCAATGGTAATAAGCAGCGTACATACACCACCTGCAATCACATACAACCACTGCCAGGCAACGCCTGAGTGAATAAGATACGCAACAATCAACGGGCCAATAATCGCCCCTACCCCAAAGAAAGCTTCCGCGCCATTCATGGTAGCGGTGTGCTGTTTGGTAGACGATGAAATATCACCAATCAGTGCAAGCGCACCGGTTTTAAATATCCCAACCGCAATACCCGACAACGTCATCAGGCTCACAATAAGCACAAAATCGTTAGCTGCCATAAAGCTGTAACAGGCCACACCAAACACAGCCAAGCCAAGAATAATGGTGTTTTTGCGGCCAAAACGGTCGGCCAAAAATCCCAGAAACAGCCCCGACAAGGCAATGCCCAACATGGGTAATGAGTGCATTAAACTGGCCTGCGCATTAGTTACCGAAAACGCTACCTTTACCTCTTTTATAATTTCGCCAACAGAATCTGATGTCATCGCAAACATCATAAACATCATATAGGTCAGCCAACGAATGTAGCGGCTGCTGGTGTTTGGTTCAGTCATACTATTTATCTCTTTATCAGGTACGAGCGGTTTACGGCTGCATATACCAAAGTTTAACCCATTATTACCATTTACAAATCAGCAACATTACACACTGACTTAATCAATTAACTTTTTTTAAGAAATTATGTTTAAATTCAGTCCCATCCCAATCAAACACTGAACAAACAAGAATAATTCCATGTAAATTTCTTGAAAAAACATCTTAATCGTTTAAGATTAAACGTAGCAAAACTGATAAATGCTGTAAACCAGTTTGTGAAACTTTTGTAAAACTACTTACAGCTATTCCAATATAGACCGACGCTTTGTGGAGATCGCAATGAATTACGCCGCTTCGAGTGAACAATGCCTGCAACGTATTTTGGCTGGACTCGATCTTTCCTTTTTGTCACAACGAGACAAAAAGTTATTCAACGAGCGACTGGCACTCCACTTTGATGAACTATTTGCGCGCTATGTGAATGTGTATGGCCATCAATACGATTGTTACTACCATCTGGAACAGTTAGTACTCACCCTGGCAAAAGGGCTGAAGCAGCGTTCGGCCGATTTAAAGCGTCTCGACAAACAACGAATCGATGAGCAGCAAGCCTGGTACAAAGGCGAAAATCAAATTGGGATGGCGTGCTATGTTGACTTGCTGGGACCATCCTTACGCGAGCTGGAAAAGAAGATCCCCTATTTCCAGAAACTCGGTTTGACCTACCTGCACCTGATGCCACTTTACGACGCCCCAAAGGGAGACAGCGATGGCGGCTACGCGGTGTCAGATTATCGCAAGGTGAATCCTGTTCTGGGTGACATGAAGGATCTTGAATCGTTATCCAAAGCATTACGGGAAGCGGGTATTAATCTGGTACTGGATTTTGTATTCAACCATACGTCAGATGAACACCGCTGGGCAGAAGCTGCACTGGCGGGTGATAAAACGTATCAGGATTATTACTACTTATTTGACGACCGCACTGTGCCGGATCAGTACGAACAGACGTTGCGCGAGATCTTCCCTCAGGTGCGCCGCGGCAGTTTTACGTGGAACGACACCATGCAAAAATGGGTGTGGACTACGTTTAACAGCTTCCAGTGGGACTTAAATTATTCGAACCCGGCTGTGTTTAATGCCATTACCGACGAAATGCTGTTTTTAGCCAACATTGGCAGTGCCGCGTTACGTTTGGATGCGCTGGCTTTTATATGGAAAGAAATGGGCACCAACTGTGAGAATCAGCAAAATGCTCATACGCTCATTCAGGCATTCAACTGCTGTTTGCAAATCGCCGCTCCTGCGGTTGTGTTTAAGTCTGAAGCGATTGTTCACCCGGATGAAGTGGTGAAGTACGTTCACAAAAATGAATGTCAGTTATCGTATAACCCGTTGTTAATGGCACTCATCTGGAACTCACTGGCAACCCGCAAAACCCGTTTGCTTACTGCGTCGATGCAAAAAAGCTTCAGCATTCCGCAAGACTGTACCTGGGTTAACTATGTGCGCTGCCACGACGACATTGGCTGGACCTTTGACGATGCCATTGCGCACCAATTAGGCATCAATCCTTATGATCACCGCTTTTTCCTGAACCAGTTTTTTACCGGGCGGTTTAACGGCTCATATGCTAACGGCGTGCCCTTCGCTGAAAACCCGTCTAACGGTGATTGTCGGGTTTGTGGTTCACTTGCCTCGCTTTGCGGTTTGGAAGGCGCACTGACGAACAACGATGAAGACGCTATTAATACCGCTATCCAACGCATTATGCTGGTACATGGCGTAATCATGAGTATTGGTGGTATTCCTCTGCTCTATTCAGGTGATGAATTAGGCCTGTTAAATGACTATCACTATCGCCAGGACCCAGCCAAGGCTCATGATGACCGCTGGGTGCATCGCATAGCAGTCACACCAGACGATTTAGACGGTGTTGATGCGCCCATCGCGGCACAAGACAGTATGCAGCGCAGAGTGCAGAAACGCATCTTTGCAGGTTTACAGCAACTCATCCAATTGCGCAAGCAGTTGCCCGTGTTAGGTGCTGCGCCTACGCGCATTTTGCAAACGGATAACCAGCATTGTTTTGCCTTCTGTCGTGAAGCAGATAATGGCGACAAACTGTTGGTACTGTGTAACTTCAGTGAACACGCGCAATCAGTCAACGCCAGTGTGCTTAGCGTGTTCAATGGCGAACACACCAAAGACCTGCTATCAGCACAACAGTTTACCAGCGAGTTGCCCATTGTGCTGGCCCCTTACCAACAGCGTTGGTTAGCAACCAAGTAACTACTGCACGCTCGGTTAACACCGCGCTAGGTGGATTGCATTTCAAATGCAATCCCCTAGCGTTTGCTCATTTGTGCTTCCCTCGTAAAATTTGTCTGACAAATAACCAATATTCCCTCGCTTTTTTCAGCGACTGCTATACTAATACCAATTCACATAGAAGTGTGCTCACTCAGCAGCACTGGCAGACTTTTTAGCTAGGCTTGGTTGCACAGGTTTGGTGATTCCAAATCAAGCAAGCGTAACAACGCTAAAAAGTCTGCCAGTGATGCCCGAAGGGAGTGGCCAAAACGACTTATATCTGTGTTGCGCCCTCTGGACATAGAGTGACTATGCCTCAGAGTGCGCGTCGTGATCTAAGTCGTTTTGACTCACTCTGAGAGGGCAAACTTCTATGTGAATTGGTATTAACAGATAAACCGGTTGGAGCTAATAATTTTCAGCACGGTGAGAGATACGCGTAAGTCGGTTCACTTACTTTATGGGGAGCTGTGCCTGCATGGAATATCCCCAGGCATCATTAACAGCAGATCAGCGCAGTTGTAAACCAGGTGGGCTGTACAAGGATTTTATCTGCTGAGGCAAAGAAAGGAATAGAGCACATGGGAATTTATAGTAATACATTACTGGAGTTCAGGTGTCCCTTATGTGGTCACGTAAACGCCATTTCACTCGACACAGTAAAAGATATGTACAAGGAACAACGGGAGCCCTGCCAGCAGTGTCATCAGATGCTGGAAATTATTCCCGCCAATGGCGTTAACGACCAAATTAATCTGATTGTGTCGGAAGCCTGATTTTTTAAATCTTAAAAAACGAAAGGCCAGCATCAATGCTGGCCTTCGTTATTTATTCAATTTATTGCCTGTTAAGAAAAAAACTCTCTTCTTAATTCGGCATCAGCAAGGAACTTTCCGCCCAGCGCCGATGTTTTGGTATACGACAAGCTGTCTCTTATGCCCCGAGCCTTCACGCAGTAGTGCGTAGCATTTATCGACACAGCCACATCGTCGGTGCCAGTTAAGGTTTGCAATGCTACCAATACCTGTTGGGTAAGACGTTCCTGTACCTGCGGGCGCTGCGCAAAGAAGCCAACAAGGCGATTGATTTTTGACAAGCCAATAACAGTATTTTTTGGAATATAAGCAACAGATGCAGTGCCATCAATCGTCACAAAATGATGTTCGCAGGTGCTGGTAAGACTAATACCTGATACCTGAACCGGCTGACCCAACTGCATTTTGTTTTCGATCTGTGTGATTTTGGGAAACTTGCGGTAATCCAATCCCGAAAAAATTTCATCGACATACATTTTTGCAATACGCAAAGGCGTATCTGCCAAACTGTCGTCAGACAAGTCCAACCCCAGGGTTTGCATAATATCCCGCATCGCACCTTCAATGCGCTGTCTTTTGGCTTCGTCGCTCAACCCTGTTTCAACCATTGGAGTCTCAAGCCCTTTGGCAACCAATGCCTCATGGACCATCAATGCCTCTTTAGACATTCCCAGCTTCACAGCGTCGCGTACAATTACCGCTTCTTTTGCTAACATTCACCCATTCCGTAATGACGACTTACACACCTTATACGACTCGGACCGCTAATCGGGATTACAATGACTGAAAAAAATGTCATTAAAACGATCTGCAAACACGGTAAAGTCGTATTCAGTACCAAAAATAATCGGAGGTATTTTTGTCTTTACCTATTCTTATTACCGGAGGCAGTCAGCGCCTTGGCCTTGCTATTGCGCAGGATTTACTCTCCAGGGACCAACCGGTGATCATTACCTACCGTCGGCATAAGCCTGCCGTAGACCAGCTAAAGCAAGCTGGTGCAACCGTGTTGGAGGCGGATTTTAGCACTCAGGCAGGCATTTCGCGAGCAATTGACGAAATAAAACGCATTTGCACCGGCTTGAGAGGCATAATTCACAATGCAT
The DNA here is from genome assembly GCF_047290655.1 of Alteromonas sp. AMM-1. Taxonomy (NCBI): domain Bacteria; kingdom Pseudomonadati; phylum Pseudomonadota; class Gammaproteobacteria; order Alteromonadales; family Alteromonadaceae; genus Alteromonas; species Alteromonas sp. AMM-1. The sequence continues at coordinate 15,369 of NZ_JBLBUE010000054.1, forward strand.
CTGACTGGGCACCTGAATCACCCGAGCACGACTCAGGAGAGTTAATGCACGACATGATGATGGTTCACACCAGTGCACCCTATCAGCTGAATTTGGCCTTACAACCGTTACTGACACAACATAGCGGGCTCACCGACATTATTCACATGACCGATTATGTGCAGGAAACGGGTAGTCAGAATCACATTGCTTATGCTGCGAGCAAAGCGGCGCTACACAACCTAACGCTTTCGTTTGCCCGCGTATTTGCGCCACGTGTGAAAGTAAACAGTATTGCGCCATCACTACTGATGTTTAACGACAATGACAGTGATGCCTATCGGGCTGAAGCCCTCACCAAGAATTTGCTCGGCTCAGTACCCGGCGCGCAGGAAGCAGTTAAAGCGGTGAATTATCTGCTGGATTCTGAATTTGTTACCGGACAAACCCTGCATTTAAACGGCGGGCGAAACCTGAAATAACTGGTCGCGACTCCGAGACTGGGTATAATCGGCGAGTGTAATTTATTTAATTCAGGAATGACTGTGACTAACACGTTAATACCCGAATGGCAGGCAACCGAGGCGGTGATCCTCGCCTGGCCGAACGACGGTACCGACTGGGCACCGTGGATCAACGAAGTGCGGGACACCTATTTATCCGTTATCCGCACCGTGAATGCGAATCAGGCTGGTATTGTTTTATTGTGCCGCGAACAGGATATGCCCGATATTGAAGCCAGATTGCCCGCCGATGCCAAGGTGCTGCTGGTTGCAGCCCAATACGATGATACCTGGGCCAGAGACTTTGCATTTTTAACCTGTGGCCCTCTGGACGCTCCGTTTCCGGTTGAATTTACCTTTAACGGTTGGGGTAACAAGTTTGACGCCAGTCAGGATAATATGCTTAACCAGACTTATCTCGCGCCCTTGTGCCAGCAACCATTGCGTTCAAGCCAGGTAGTAGCAGAAGGCGGCGCACTGGAAATTGATGCTACAGGTCATTTGCTGTCTACCGCTTCATGCATGTATAACCCTGAACGCAATGGCAACATGTCGCTGGAGGAATATCAGACGGCATTTTCTGATATGCTCGGTTACAGTGAATTTACTGTGCTGGAGCACGGTCATCTCGAGGGCGACGACACAGACGGTCATATTGATACACTGGTCAGATTCACACCTGAAGGCAATCTGGTGATCCAGGCAGCCCAAAACCGCCCTGAAGACAGCCACTATGACGGTCTTCAGGCATTGGTACAGGAATGTCTGGCCAAACTGCCCGGCAGAGAGCAGTTTTTACTGCCGCTGCCTGCCATTTATAGTGCCGAGGGAGACCGGCTGCCGGCATCGTATGCCAACTACCTGATTTGCAATCGCGCAGTGTTGTTACCTGTGTATCAGCAGCCCGAAGACGCAGACGCCATTGCTGTGCTGCAACGCGCGTTCCCGCATCACAACATTGTGCCGGTTAACTGTGCTTCGCTGGTACAACAATACGGCAGCTTGCATTGCATCACCATGCAAGTCCCCTGCAACACATTCAAACCTGAAGTCGTTAAACAACTGAATAAAGGAGTGACGCGATATGTCTAAGCGCACCTTAAAAGTGGGTCTGGTTCAACAATCCGTTGCCGACAACAACAAAGCCACCAACTGGAATAAGAGCGCTGAGCAAATCGCAAAACTGGCAGCCCAGGGTGCAGAATGTATTTTGCTGCAGGAACTCCATAGCACCCTGTACTTTTGTCAGGAAGAAGACACCAACGCCTTTGATTTGGCGGAGCCCATTCCAGGCCCGGCAACGGCGTTTTTTGGCGAACTGGCTGAAAAACACAACATAGTGCTGGTAACCTCGCTGTTCGAAAAGCGTGGCTCAGGTTTGTACCACAATACCGCTGTAGTATTTGATCGCAGTAAAGAGATTGCCGGAAAATACCGTAAAATGCACATTCCGGACGATCCGGGTTTTTACGAGAAGTTTTACTTCACCCCCGGAGACATCGGTTTTGAACCGATTCAAACCAGCGTAGGTAAACTGGGTGTACTGGTGTGCTGGGATCAATGGTACCCGGAAGCCGCTCGACTAATGGCAATGAGAGGCGCGGATTTATTGTTTTACCCCACCGCCATTGGCTGGGATATGACCGACACCGATGACGAGCGAGCGCGTCAACACGGCGCCTGGCACACTATTCAGCGCGCGCACGCGGTAGCCAACTCGGTACCCGTGATTGTTGCCAACCGCGCCGGGTTTGAAGCCTCTCCCGTTAAAGGCGATCCGGGTATTAAATTCTGGGGCCAGAGCTTTATTGCAGGCCCACAGGGCGAATTGCTGGCTCAGGCAGGCGTTGATGAAGAAACTACCCTGTTGGTAGATTTGGATATGTCACGCACTGAGCAAGTAAAACGTATTTGGCCTTATTTCCGCGACCGTCGAATCGATGCTTACGAAGACCTCACCAAACGCTGGCGCGATTAACAACTATCTGGCTGACCAGCTGCTCAACTACCTGACGGCAACGGGTAAACTCTGCCACGATACAGCATCCAGCACTGGCGTTCCGAAACGGGCGCCAGTGTCAACAAAGCCGGGGCCTGAACAGACAATCCTCCGGTAAACTGTCCCAAAGCAGGCATCACTAACAGGGATGGGGTAGCAACCAGGCACTTACCTCTGACGACGCCTTTTCCCATAGCCAGTTGCCCTTTGGGATGAAAATGCCCCACTATCTGGTATTGCGTTGTAAGTGTTGCGTCGGGTTCGTGACAACCGATAATCTGATGGCCAGCAATGGCCACTTGCCAGTGCTCAACCACGTTACCAGCAACACTGGCGGGAATATCCGGGTCGTGATTACCCACAACCCACACCCACTGAGATACACGTTTTGTGAGTGCCAGTAAGGCTTCGCTGTCCTGACAAGTAATGCGGGAAAATGCGCCACGATCGTGAAAACTATCACCAAGGCACACTACCGAAGCCGGCTGATAACGGTCGATTAAAGCGGATAATGCAGTGATTGTGGCCCGGGAATCGTATCGGGGAACAGGCGAGGCATACTGACTTAAATAGCTGCCTTTCTCGAAATGTAAATCAGCCACCAGTAACGTGTCGTTAGCCGGACAATACAGTGCGCCTTTGCCATCCAGAATCCACACGGTGCCTGCGAAACGAAATAGACCTGCGTATCTTAGCCTGACCAGCTCGGCCAGTGTATCCGGGTTAATCAATCAGTTTCCTTGGGGCATGGCGGCGAAGTATGCCCGTTAGCCAATAACACTCTTATTTCGTCCAACATCGACTCTGCTTCTGCATACAATGCCGCCTGATCCAACAGCGCTTGCTCTCCGGCCCCTTTTATTTGCTCACTACGCACATCCAGCACAATAGGGATGGCCATGGGCGAGACACGTGGCAAATTCACAAACTCTGTTTTACCTACAAAGCGAATCAGCATGTCTGCCAGGCGGCGCAGATCCAGTAACTCGCGTTCCGCGTCATCGCGAGCCACCTTTAGCAAAATATGATCAGGTTCATATTCCCGTAATGTATCGTAAATCAGGTCGGTCGAAAACGTTACTTGTTTCATGGTTTTATGGGTACTGTGATAGCGCTGCTCAGTGAGCCCGCTTACAATCGCAACCTGTCGAAACGAGCGCTTCAGCATGGGCGCATTAAGCATCCAGTCTTCCAGTTCGTCACCCAGTACATCTGGCTGAAACAGACGTTCGATGTGGGATGACTCAACTGCATTGAGCGCACTCACCGATAACCCGTAATCCGTTACACTAAAGCTTAGGGGTTTGAGCCCCATCTTTTCCATGCGGCGGGTTAACAGCATCCCCAGCGTCTGATTCGCTTTGCGCCCCTCGAAAGTGTAATACAAGGTGCTATACGCCTGGCGATATGGAAATTGCTCAATCAACACCTTGTCTGGCTGAGGAATTACCGAAAATGCCTTTTGCAGGTTAAGCCATTCCTGAACTTGTTTGGGTAGATCTCGCCAGGCTTTGGGCGTGTTAAGCAGCGCTCTTACTCCATCTGCAAGGTGTGTAGAGAGTGGTAACTGCCCACCCACATAACTGGGGATTTTGGGGTCCTTGCCTTTGGCCGGTTTGGCATGCACCTGCATGTCGCGAATGGCTTCAAACTTCAGCATTTCTCCGGCAAACAGAAAGGTGTCACCCGGGGTGAGTTGTTGCGCGAAATACTCTTCCACTTCGCCGATGATCTTGCCCTGATTACCTCGCCGTATACGCTTTACTTTTAATTTCCCGGCTTCCACGATGGTGCCGATATTTTGCCGGTGGCGCTGAATAACACGCAGATTAGCCGGCTGATAGCGTCCATCGTCCAGCTTTATTAAACGCTGATAGCGTTCGTATGCCTGTAAGGCATACCCGCCATCTACGGTGAACTGCCATAACTGATTAAATTCGTCATCCGCTACGCTTTGATAAGGAAAAGCGTTCAGCACCTGCTGATAGATTTCATCCCGCGAAGCTGGACGTGAGCACAAGCAGTTCATAATAAATTGCGGCAAAATATCCAATGCACCAATGTGCGGCATATCGCCGTCGCGCTCGCCCATTTCAATGGCTGTCATAGCCGCCCGACACTCTAATGCTTCAAAGCGATTGGCAGGTACAAGCAACGCCTTGCTCGGTTCTTCAAAACGATGGTTAGATCGCCCGATTCGTTGCAATAACCGACTTACTCCCTTTGGTGCACCCACTTGAATAACACGGTCTACGTTTCCCCAGTCAATACCCAGTTCAAGTGCCGAAGTTGTTACAACAGCGCGCAACATCCCACTCGCCATCATACTCTCTGTTTTCCGGCGCTGCTCTTTACTCAATGAACCATGATAAAGCGCTATCGGTAATGCCTGACTGTTTTCAGACCACAGCATCTGAAATAGCAGCTCCGCTTGCGCCCGGGTATTGACGAACACCAGGCTTGTTTGCGCGTCGCAAATTGCCTGATAAATATCGCCAA
>NZ_JBLBUE010000055.1:0-20161 GCF_047290655.1 Alteromonas sp. AMM-1
CCTGAAACTGCACGACTACTACGCGGGCATTTCTTGTAACGGTCAAAGCTTAATTCGCACTGCGATTGAGAATAACGCTGTTGAGGTTGGTACTTTGCTGGTGAAGAAAATGCCTAGCAAGGAACTTCAGGAGCCAGAGAAAGATGGTAAAACACTGCAAGCGTGGATCACTGAAAATGGTCACGATGGACACGCGATCACTGCAGCACTGCTAGAGCGCTTATAAGCGACAGAAACAATCACATGATAGCCATGTCACCATTTCAACATGGTTGCAGGGAGGTTTAGCAGTCCCCTGCATTAAAAGGCGCCTTACGGCGCCTTTATTTTTTCAACCTTTCACAAACTAACATGCCGAATAACTAAAACAACTCAATATCGCTGCTGAAGATTTGCTTTGTACTTCTGTCCATTACCTCTATACGATTTCTACCATTATTTTTTGCCAGATACAGTGCTTCATCCGCAATTTCAATGATCGAAGGGATCGGCGTTATCGGGTTTATCGCCGTTACGCCAATGCTGACCGTAATATTGCCCGAAGGAAAATCGTATTGCTGGACACGCAAACGAAAACTGTCTAACAGTGACAACGCAGCCTGAATGTCTGTTTGATTAATAATAACTACAAATTCTTCGCCGCCATACCTGAACAGAAAATCAGCATGCCGAAACGACTTTCGCATTAAATTGGCAAAATGAATTAACACTTCATCCCCTTGCAAGTGCCCAAACCTGTCGTTAACTTGTTTAAAATGATCAATATCCAGGATGGCAAGAAATGAACTGCGTTCTGATGGCATATTGCGCCGATAGAAATCAAGCACCTGTTCCAGGGTGGTAACAAAGGTTTGCCGGTTGTGCAGTTTGGTGAGCAGATCCCGCTCTTTTACATCAAAAAGGTTAATCTGATGCTCGTATATACTCGCAAGCCCTTTGATGATCTCAAACTCGTAGTCGTTTACCATTCCCTGGATCAGCACCAGCTTTTCCGGCGGCTCATCTTTGTTTACGTAAATACAAATAAAAGGCAGGTCATTAATAGTGTGTTTTTCAACACCCGCGCTCCCCTCTCTGAACACGAATTGCACAACAGACTGATATTCATCTTTAACGTTTTCGTCCAATGATATCGGAACTTTCCTTATTAATCGCTCACTGGTTTCGTTTCCGGTATGTCTCTTACCCAGAATTTCATAAGAAGACACGTCCTTAATGTTGTCAATTTCCATTAACAAGGTGATAAGGGCGACGTTTAAATCGTGGAAGGTTTTTGATTCAATCAGCCTCGACGACAATGCAAAAGCGGTCTGTAATTGCTCAAAACTCATAGGAACTTCAGTTTCTTCACTTATAAACAGTGTTGGCCTGTTTAGTAAGCATTGTTGAGCCGTAAATAATCGTCAAATTTTAAGTCAATCTTTTCGCCAAAAAACCCAAAATAAATGCGATACAGCGGGCGCATTTAAATAAAAACACAAAAAACTAACAAATAAAGCATTTTTTCCACGTATAAAAAAACTGTATTTGAAAAGACAAAACGCAAAACAACCCAACCTAAAATCTACTTTAACTATATGTATTTTAAAGACATTAAACAGAATAATGTAGATTCCCGCAGATATGCCCGCCCTCGTCCATTCGCAAAAACGTATAATACAGAATACCCATGTATGGCACCTGCTGTTTTTTCATCCAATTTCGTGCGCTTTAATACACTCAACAAACAAACGAACTGCTACGTAAATAAATAAAACATCTAACGAGGATTGACCCATGTTGAAATTTGCTAAAACTGCTGCCCTGATTGTTACTGCTAGCCTTGGTGTATCTGCGACTGCACAAGCTGATGTAAACGAAGCCCTGGCTAACATCTGCACTATCGTAAGTGCCGACGACAAAGGCGAACTGCGCAAAAAAATGCGCTCTGTTGAATCAGATTACCGCATGAAACTGCATGATTACTACACTGGTATTTCATGTAACGGCCAAAGCTTAATACGCACTGCAATCTCAAATGATTCAGTAGAAGTTGGTACGCTGCTGGTGAAGAAAATGCCAAGCCGTGACCTGCAAGAGCCGGAAAAAGATGGCAAAACACTGCAAGCCTGGATTAACGAAAACGGTTTGCAAGACCACGCCGTTGCTCAGGCTTTAACAGAACGTCTGTAAGAGATTTCGTGACACCATGTGTTCATGACACCAGTCAACATGGTAGCGAGGCGGAAACGCCTTGCAGATAAGGCGCCTAGTGCGCCTTTTCTTTTTGACATACTAAACATCTATAAAAGTATGAAATTGTATCAGCCCTAAATTTACGTATTAAAAAAAATACGCATGTATGAGACCCAACCTACCCTGTCACAACGAGATGGGTTTTAATGAATTTACAGAACATGTGGGGGTGTCTGAGATGAAAACCATGATGAAATACATTACTGCTTTTTGCTTTATCAGTGTAGCGCCGTTCGTAACTGCTGACGAACAAGCTACTAAATCAACTGAAGGAAGTACACTAAGCAAGGTACAAGTGGCAAAGAAGGCCAGACAGGACAATGATGGTTTACCTGTTCGCCAGCTAATTATGCATGCGCAAACAAGTCAGTCTTCAACGGTTAGTCATTTTAATAACGTTGTTGAAGCACGCACACTGCATTTGCCAGCATTAACCCAGCTTCGCTAGACGTTTTCTACATCAAAAGAACGGGCATCCTTGCCCGTTTTTTGCTTTCTGCACCCATTTTCTTAGACTGATTCAATCTCATTTATCACTTGCCAACACTTCAATTGTTAAAAAATTGCGTTAAACTGCGCCTACTTTGCTGTATCAGGGTAATGACAGGAACTCACAATGACCAAAGCCCGGCCACTCTCTCCTTTACTACTTCGCAGTGTAATTGCATCTGTACCCTTATCATCACTTGCGTTTTCTGCGATAGCACAGTCAGAAGAGCCTCCCAAACTGGAAATCATTGAAGTAAGTGCACAAAAACGAACTCAAAACCTCCAGGAAGTGCCTGTTGCCGTTACAGCATTAAATGGTACTGTGCTGGCAGAAAAAGCGGTTTTCGATATTTATGATATTGAGCGCGGTGTGCCTACGCTTTCTGCTTTCCAAAGCCAGAGTGCAACCAATAGCGCGTTTGCCATTCGGGGCATAGGTACCTCGTCTCAAAATTTTGGCTTTGAGTCCTCAGTGGGTCTGTATGTAGATGGCGTATACCGCGCTCGTCAAAACTCCGTGATCAACGACCTTACCGACATTAGCACAGTAGAGATCCTGCGTGGCCCTCAAGGCAGTTTATTCGGGAAAAATACCCCGTCAGGCGCCGTAGTGATTAATACTCAGGCACCAGATTTCGACAACAGCGGTTTTTTCCAGCTCAGTGCGGGTAATTACAATACGCTTAATCTGAGTGGCGCAGCGTCATTTACTGCAATCGATGACATCCTGGCGTTTCGTATCAGTGGATTTAGTTCACAACGCGATGGCTGGGTAGAAGACACTGCTCATCCTGACGCCGAGCTGAACAACCGTGATCGCTCAGGGATCAGACTACAGGCACTGTTCACCCCATCGCAGGATATTTCCGTAAGAGTGATTGCAGACTATGCAGAATTAGACGAACGCTGCTGCGCAGCGCTAACCTGGCGGGGCAATTTGCAGGCTAGCGATGTTGCCGGAAAATTCGGTACTGATGCTATTTTGTCGTCCCCATTGCTTGGGGGGAGTATTTTTACTCGTGAACAATACTTTAATTATCAGACCGCATTATCCACATCACCTCGATCAGCCATGCAGGATAAGGGCTTGTCAGCCCAGCTTGACTGGCAACTCAATGATACATTAACCCTGGTGTCCGTAACGGCGTACCGTCAGTTTGATAGCTTTGACAATACCGACACAGACTTCAGCGATGTCAGCCTGTTGTCAACCACCAATGACGCTACCCAGCAAGCAGTATCCCAGGAACTGAGGCTTCATTATCAACAAACGGATTTCAACGCAATTGTGGGCGCATTTTTCTTCCACCAATCGCTAAACTTAGCCTTTACTAATCAAATAGGCAGTGACTTTCCAACTTTCTTTAATGTAAGCGCCAGTGAATTGCAGCCACTGGTAGACGGATTAAACACGCTAAGCGTGTTATCTGGTGGGTTTATTGCGCCTGCCGCACCTGCAACCCCCGGCGGAACAGCGTTTTATCATACCGCCAATCAGGATCAGGACAGTATTGCCTTATTTGCACAATCTGACTGGCAATTTTTACCCCAGTGGACACTTACAACAGGCATTCGGTTTACCCATGAAAACAAGTCTTTAGACGGCCAGTATACCGAAACAGGACCGGGCATTGACGGGCTTTCCATGAACCCGGCAGATTTCCCCAACCCATTTGCAGCAGGCCCGGCTTTGGCCGCAATTGGAGCAGCACTCAGCACTGGCTCGCTGCCTGATGCCGCCTCACTGGCAGCCATTGCCCCGTTTCAAACTGCCGGATGGGGGTTTTACTTTCTGAATACGGCTTCAGTGCTCCCCCGCCCGCCTATGCAGGAAGCGTTGTCGTATAACAACACCAGTGGCACGGTAAAACTGAGTTATCAGCCCAACAGTAACCAGTTGTTCTATGCATCCTGGGGCAATGGATTTAAATCTGGCGGTATCAACACCGACCGTATCGCGCCGGGCTTTGATCCTGTGTTCTTACCAGAGAAATCCAACGCTTTTGAGCTGGGTGTGAAACAGGATTTTCCGCAGCACGATTTACGTGTAAATCTGGCTGTTCATCGCACCGACATCGAAGATTTTCAGGCTTCCACCTTTACCGGCACCGGTTTTAATCTGCAAAACGCAGGGACAATAGAAACCAAAGGACTGGAATTGGATATCACCTGGCTGCCGCTGGATTCTACACAAGTAACTCTGAATTTTGCCCGCACACTGGCACACTTTGACGAGTTTGAAAACGGTACTTGCTGGGTGGCGTACAGCTGGCACACAGGTATTGACGACCCAGGCAGGCAGCACCCTACCGATCCTTATTGTTCGCGAGCTGGCGACCGGGTTGGTTTTGAGCCGCAAACCCGTTATACCCTGGGTGTCGAGCAGTATGCAGATATATTTAACCTGCCTACTACCCTTCGCGTCGACTACCAGTATACCGGCGATCTGTTTCTTGATGACACGGCCGATCCGTTTAAACATGTTGGCGATTTTGATATCGTAAATGCCAGCTGGATGTGGGATCTGCCAGAGTGGCAAAGTCAGATTATTCTGTGGAGTAAGAATCTGTTCGATACCCAATACGTTGCAAAAAATGGGTTTGATGTACCGGTACAAACCGGCAAAATCATGGCTTATCCTGGTATGCCACGCACCTATGGCGTCACACTGCGAACGCAGTTTTAAGCCATACAACATTTTATTGAACGAGATCAAGGAAGATCTCAGCCAGTCAGGTAGGCTTATCTCATTACCCGAATTGCACCTTAATGAGACCTGAGCCAGCTATGATCCAAACACCTGACTTTTTTGACCCTGCCTTACTCAATAAATACAACTTAAACGGTCCTCGCTATACCTCCTACCCTACTGCTCTGGAATTCAACAACGAAGTAAACGACACCAGTCTGGTGGCAGCGGCTACCGATAGCCCCACGCGGGATTTATCGCTTTATGTACATATCCCGTTTTGCCATCAACTTTGTTACTACTGTGGCTGCAATAAAATCGTCACCCGGCATGCCGACAAAGCCGACCGTTATCTGGATTACCTGGCAAAAGAAATTGCGCTCAGGCAAAAGGCTTTCAAACACTACAAAGTAGGCCAATTACACCTGGGCGGGGGCTCACCGAGCTTCTTCTCGATTGAACAACACACGCGCCTTATTACCATGTTAAAGCAGGCTTTTGATTTCAAAGCCAATGCCGAATGCAGTATTGAAATTGATCCGCGTCACGTAGACAAACAATACCTGACTGGCCTGGCAAACCTGGGATACAAACGCCTGAGCATTGGCGTACAGGATATCAACTTTGATGTTCAGCAGGCGATTAATCGTATTCAAAGTACCTCACATATTGCAGAACTGGTATCCCACGCCCGCGAAACCGGTTTCGATTCAGTAAATTTAGATCTAATCTACGGCTTGCCTCATCAAACCGAGCAAACTTTTAAAACTACCCTGGCCGCAGTGAAGGCCATGGATCCCGAGCGAATTTCATTATTTAGTTATGCGCATTTGCCAGACCGCTTCGCCGCACAACGGAAAATAAAAGAGGAATGGTTGCCCAGCGCACAAACAAAACTTGCCCTGATGAAACTGGCTATGACCAGCCTCACTCAGACTGGTTATGCACTGATCGGCATGGACCATTTTGCCAAACAGAATGACGAATTGGCCATCGCGCAACAACGCGGTGAGCTACACCGAAATTTTCAGGGCTACACCACACTGGGCGAGCTGGACATGCTTGGTCTTGGCGTGTCATCGATATCAGCAATTTACGACATGTACGGGCAAAATCCTAAAGCGCTCAACGAATATTACGCGGCATTGGACGCGGGTACCTCTGTGGTTGTTAAGGGCACTCAGCTTAGCCGTGACGACATGATCCGCCGCGATGTGATCATGGCGCTGATGTGTAACCTGCAGGTCAGTATTGCCGACATTGAGGAAAAATGGGACATTGATTTTTACCCCTACTTTGCAGAGTCCATTGATAAACTCACGCCGTTCATTCAGGATGAACTGGTATCGGTAAGTGCAACGTCAATTGATGTTGACCCCAAAGCCAGATTGCTGATACGCATCATCAGTATGAGTTTCGATGCCTATTTGGCAGGTAAACTGCACCAACAACGCTACTCAAGAGTCATTTAACTATTCTGGCTGGCAGGCAATGAGCCTGCGCCAAAGTAGGCATACACGGCCTCGCCCGGTGCAATAGACAGTTGCCGGGCAGCAGGGGCTTCCAACAACGAATACAAAACCTGATCTTCACATTGCAAGGTGAGTTGTTGCAGGCCGGTATGTTGGTCGGTTGCAATACCGGATACCGATACCTGCAATCGATTTACATAGCCAACCTGTGCAGGAGCAAGTGGTACTTTTGAGATCAGTACATGCCGGGCATCCACCAGCAATGTAGCGCGGTCACCAGGGTTCTCCATTGCCCGGGTTACTACCTTGTGTTTACCAATGGAAAACACCAAAAAGTCTGCTTCTTTTTCAACAACCGGCCCTTGCAAAATGCTACCCGTTAGCCCGTTAACTGACTGGTTAGCACCTGCCCTGCTCAGCGCCGATGCGGGCGCATCCTGAAGCACCTGCTGCCCATGCTGAATCACGGCTACCTCATCACAATAACGGGCAATGTCCTGCCAGTCATGACTAACCCATATCACTTTGCGGGAGTGCTGAGTATGCTGTTGCAAGGCTGATAATACACGCGCGCGCAGTTGTGTATCCATTGCGCTGGTGCTTTCATCTAACAACAATACCGACGGCCTGGCCAGTAACGCACGGGCAATGGCAACTCGCTGGGCTTCACCGCCCGATAACGCTTTTACGGTTTTGTTTAGCAGCGAGTGACATTCGAAATCCTGAATAATCTGGCGTAGTTCTGCAGAATTAACCTGATTACTGCGTGCAACCAGTGCTAAGTTACCGGATACCGATAACGCAGGAAACAAAGGGGTCTGAGATGACACCAATACGGTTTTAACGGATTTGCCATCCGTTGATGCAGCCCAATCAGTAAAGCCTGTTATTTGGGCTGATTGCTCCAATCCGGCCAGACTGCGCATGAGTGTGGATTTGCCCGCACCAGACGGCCCCACAATACCTAACCAACGCACACTGTTCGACAGTGATAGCGTTACCTTAAGCCGGAAGTCACCGCGTTCAATACTCACATGGCACGCCATTGTGCGCCTCCCTTGCCCTGACGCCAATACAACGCAATAAGCAGCAGTAATGACACCACGAGCAGCACTGCGGCTAATTGATGAGCCTGCGTATAATCTAACGCTTCAACGTGATCAAACAGAGCAATAGAGGCAACGCGGGTCTCGCCGGGAATATTGCCGCCTATCATTAACACCACGCCAAACTCGCCTATGGTATGCGCAAAACTCAAGCCAGCGGCGATAAGCGCATGGGGAAGCATGGCCGGCAGGATAATGTAACGCCATCGAGCGGTTGATGGAACATTGAGCATAGCCGCGGTTTCTAACAAGGCTGGTTGGAGTTGAGTAAAGCCTGCATGCAAAGGCTGTACGGCGAAAGGCAAAGAATACAGCACCGATCCAATCACCAATGCTTCAAAAGTAAACGCCAGCGGTGAACCAAACAGCGCCAGCCATCCTTGCCCAAAGGCGTTATTGGGTGAAAAAGCGATGAGTAAATAAAACCCCAACACAGTGGGAGGCAGTACCAGTGGTAAAGCGATAATAGCCTGAACCAGCGCTTTTCCTGCACCCTGCCACCGGCTCAGCCGCCAGGCCATAGGTACGGCTACGACCATCAGAATAAGGGTAGTCACAAATGCCAGTTTTGCAGTTAACCAGATGGCCTGAATATCCATTAGCGCGACTCTCCGGTGGAGCTTACTGGTAAATATCCCATTTTCGACAACTGTTGCTGCACTTCGTGCGACAGCAAGTAGGATACAAAATCACGGGCAATGTCTTTGTTATGAGAACGCCCTACCACACTGAGTTTTTGAATAATTTCAGTATATTTTTCTGCCTCAATCATAACGCAGGAGAGTTGGTAACTTACACACTGGGAGGCCGCAATCAACGCCAACTGTACATTGCCGGTCTGCCAGAATTGCAGTGTTTGCTGAATATTACTGCCTCGTATTAACCGGCTACCCATGTGCTCCCAAAGGCCCATTCCCGTTAAAAATTGCTGTGCGGCAAGGCCATAAGGGGCAAGTCGCGGATCGGCTATTGCAATGCGTGTTGAATCAGAAGCTTCTTGCAAAGCGTTTAGGCCGCTTTCGCCTGCCCCAATCAAAGCCAGCTGCCCCCGAGCATACGTTACAACATCGTTAAACTCGGCCAGCCCTTGTTCAACCAGCGTTTCAGGCCGTTTAGCATCGGCAGACAAAAACACGTCAAAAGGCGCTCCATGCACAATTTGCGCAAACAAAGCACCACTGGAACCCACCGTAATGTGAATGCGGTGGCCAGTTTTTGCGAAATAACTATCTGCAATAATCGTTAACGGATGAGCAAAGTTTGCCGCCACAGCCACATTAAGCGTAACAGCCTGAGTTTGGGGTTTAGCCTGTGTAACAAACAACAGACACACCAATCCAATCAGCAACCCGGTAATGCTCAGTCGCATGCATTATCCTGATTTTCACTAAGCCAGCGCATTGCTGCTTTGTCGTCATTGGTTTTAGCTACCACCCAGGTAGCCTGATCACCCTGCCACTCTTTTTTCCAGATAGGCACGGACTGCTTTAACATATCCATTATAAAGGTTGCCGCTAAAAACGCCTGCTCACGATGCTGTGATGCCGTACCTACCCATACAATCTGCGCGTGATTCGCCAGTTTGCCCACGCGATGAATGATGCCAGCATCAACAATATCAAAACGTTGGCTGGCTTTTGTTAACAGCGCGTTGAGTGCCGATTCGGTCATACCAGGATAATACTCCAGCTCAATGCCCTGGATCCCGCCCTGTGCGTTAAAATCGCGAACCAAACCGGTGAATGTGACGATGGCTCCCGCGCCTTGTGACACAGCACCACCGCATAATTCATCGTAAAGCGCTTGCTGAGAGAAATCGTTTGTCTGTACCCGGGCAAACACCACTAACCTCCGGTGACGGGCGGAAAGAAAGCCACTTCATCGTGTTCATTAAGTTTCGTTTCGCCGTTACAGAGCGTTTGATTGTGCGCCATTAACACATTGCCCTGCAGAGCGTCATTCAGCGCCGCGGACTGTTGCATTAATTGAGTGCGCAACGCCGCAATAGTGGACGGCTGAGGTAAAGAAGTGGTGAGACTATCCACCCCCGCTATTTCGCGTACCTGAGCGAAAAATTTAACCGTTACCATGTTGCCAGTCTCCGGTTTTACCGCCGCGCTTTTCCAGCACGTGAATGCCGGTCATGATCATATTAGGGTCTACCGCTTTGCACATATCAAACAAGGTTAGAAGCGCAATATTTACACCAGTGAGTGCCTCCATTTCCACGCCGGTCTGACCTTTTAATTTACAACGGCACTGCACTACAATGCTCGGGGTAACCTCGTCAAATTCAAAGGTAATATCCACTTTACTGAGCGCCAACGGATGGCACAGCGGAATTAAATTCGCACATTGTTTTGCCCCCTGAATACCGGCAATACGCGCGGCGGCCAATACATCGCCTTTTGCCGCGCGATTTTCGCTTACCTCGGCAAAAGCCTCCTGTGACAACAACAAGGTACCCTGGGCAATCGCCTCTCTGGCGGTTACCGCTTTTTCGCTGACATCCACCATATTGGCTTCGCCCTGTCGGTTAACATGCGACAAGCCCATTACATGGTGCCTTTCAGGTGACCAACAAAATTACAAGGGCGATGGGTACTATTGAGTTGCGATTGTATAATGCCTTCCCAGGCGGTGCGACACGCGCCGGTAGAACCGGGTAAACAGAAAATAACAGTGCGATTGGCGAAACCGGCGATGGCTCTTGACTGCACGGTAGAAGTACCGATTTCCTGATAACTTAAATAGCGAAACAATTCGCCAAAGCCATCAACGTCCTTATCAAACAACACGCGCAGTGCTTCTGGTGTCGAATCCCGGCCGGTAAATCCCGTTCCCCCTGTTACCAATACAGCTTCAACGGCCGGATCGGCAATCCATGCTGAAACGACAGCACGTTGCCGGTAAATATCATCAGCAACCAGTTCTCTGGCGACTACGTTATGGCCATCCGCTTCCACTGCCTGTTGCAGGTACTGGCCTGATGTATCGGTATCAAGCGTACGGGTATCAGAAACAGTGAGAATGGCAATATTAACGGGTAGCGCTTCGGTAGTCATAAACGTCCTTAAAATTCTGCTGCGACGGGACTGTCAAATTTGGTACATTATGCGCTTTATTGTAACGCTATCAAAGTGCTAACTATGCCAAAACCACTCCGTTATGCCCAGGCTTTGCGCTATAACCGGCAAATTGTGCTACCGCAAATCGACCTGCAAGGTCGGGAGCGGTGGCAACACGCGCGGGTATTGGTGCTTGGCACAGGCGGATTGGGCTGCGCTGCAGTGCAACACCTTTGCAGCAGCGGCATTGGCCAGCTCACACTGGTTGATGGCGACATAGTCGAAGTGACCAACCTGCCTCGTCAGTGTTTATTCAGCAATCAACAGGTGGGGATGCAAAAAGTCCATGCCGCCCGTGACAGACTACATGCAATCAATCCGGATTGCGTTATCCACACGATTGCGCAAATGGCAGACGATATGTTGTTGGATGAGCTCGTACCAGCACATGATATTGTACTTGACTGTACCGACAACCTGGCAAGCCGAAATAGTATTAATGCCCGTTGCTACAAGCACAATATTCCATTGGTAACCGGGGCGGCGATTCGTTTTGAAGGTCAGATCATGCTGGTCGACCCTGTGCAGGATAGTGCGTGTTACGGCTGCTTAAGCCAGCTCATTCAGCCAACTGAATTGTCGTGCACCGAAGCCGGTATTTTCTCTCCGGTAGTTAACCTGATTGGTCTGCAACAAGCCCATATCGCATTGTTGCACTTACTTGATAAATCCCCCACCCGTGCGGGCTTGTTACATACCTATGATGGCCTTAATATGCAGTGGAATCAATTTACTATTCCCGCTTATCAGGGTTGCCCGGTATGCCAGGCCAGCCACAAAGAGATCCGATAAACTATGATTAATACAGTGAGTAAGTCGCACATACGGGTGGCACAAAATGCCTCTGGCCGGGCCATGAATGTGCCGGTGTATCATATCAAAGGGATACGCCCCGGTCCGAAAGTGTATATTCAAAGTTCGATACACGGTGCGGAAGTACAAGGCAATGTGGTGATTTACCATTTGATACAATGGCTGCAAAACATGCCAATCAGTGGCGAAATCATTCTGGTGCCAAATTGTAACCCTGTAGGTACAAACATAAAGGCGGGGGAATATACGCTGGGTCGATTTGACCCGGTTAACGGCACAAACTGGAATCGCGGTTACTACTACGATGCCAACGAAGTGACAGCGTTTGCCAACACCGTAACGTCTGAAGAATCTGTTGCGTCAGTTAAGCAACGCTTTCGCGAGCACTGGCGTAAAGCCATAGCGAACAAGCTTGCCAGCCCATGGGGGCTGGGACTGGCTCAGCAACTCAATTTGCGCTTACAGCAAATGGCCGTAGACGCCGATTACGTGCTGGATTTACATAATGGCCCGGTGTCTACCCGTCATATTTATGTTCCTGACTACGCCAAAGCCAGTGCAACACTGTTTAATTTTCCGCACTGTATTTTTATTCCTAATGTGTTTGCAGGCGCGTTGGACGAAGCCACATTCTGCCCCTGGTGGACATTAACCACGTTGCTGAACGAGCGCGATAAACGTCAGGTAGATTTTGGCGTGGAGGCATTTACACTGGAAATGGGCAGTCAGGAAGTGATTGACTTCGACGAGGGCGAAATCGATGCCACCAGTATTCTGAGTTATTTAACTGCCAAAGGGGTATTACCGGAAAGCCAATTGCAGCCCGCCAATATGAACCGCGTAGGGGTAAACTTAAGCGACTATAAAATTCTGTATACCCAGTGGGGAGGCATGGTGCAGTATTGTGCCAGGCCCGGGCAGCACGTAAAGCAAGGCGATATTCTGGCAAAGGTGCTCAATATTGACGAACTGGATAACGAAAAAGGCAGTTTTGATATCACAGCCCCTTGTGATCTCATTCCAATGCTGCACTTCCCGTCGGCATCTGTGTTAAGCGGCACGCAACTTTATAAGTGCTTCACCAACTATTTTACGCTAACTGAAAAGGCGTAAATTCGCAGAAAACGCCGCTCATTTAAAGCGGCGTTTTTGTACGTGTTTAAATTGGCGACCCCGGTGGCAATGGAAGAGGTTTAAAGGCCATCGACCACTCTCCGGTATCCCAGAATCGATTTAAGTAATGCTCCAGCGCGCGGTAATGCGCCACATCATCTTCATCTTCATCTTCGAGCCATTCAGTTAGCGTCATTAATTCTGCAGTGACCGCAAGCTTCACTTCCGGTGCCGTATCCTCAGCCAGTAACGCTTGCACAATAGACTGAACCGCTACCATTTGCAGGCGTTTGGTGAGGTTGTCTTTTACATCCTTTTTGCGATAAAAATGCACCGACAGTATTTTTCTCACCACGTCGTCCACGGCCGGAATACTTGCTTGCAAACTGTGTTGATATGCCAGCCGATTCAGGCGCTCAGGGTGTAATAGCAAAGACAAACTAAAGGCTGCCGCGCTTTCGGCTGCACTAACCGGATCAAACACCCGCCCCATTCTGCCGGTAAATTGTTCGCGGGTTTGCGCTTCGGCAAAGGTAGGCGGTGGCAGTAATTTAATAATGGATTTCGGCAGCGTCAGCATCTCTGGTGCAGAAGCGTCTACCAACCGAATCATGGCATTATTCTGCGTACTCGCCGACACAAATTTTATGCCTTTCGGACTGGCATTGTCCCCCTTATTTTCGTAATCATACTCAATGCCACCTACTTGTTTTGCAACTGCCTCAAGCTGATATCGGTGAAGCAGGTAAACCGGCACCAATGCATTTTCCAGCGACGACAAACTTGCGCCTGCCGGCAGAGTGTTGAGCCCCATTTTATTCAACGCAATGCCACGAACCTTAAGCAGATGATCAAACTCTGCAATCGGATCTGCACCGTTGTCCCACAGATGACCATCGGTTGAGCCATGATGTGATGCGCGCACGTCCTCGTCAGATTTATACTTAAGCCCTGCTGTACGAGCCTGACTCACCAGCGCCTGTAATGCAGACGCTTCATCAGTTTCTTCGGCAAAATCCTGGTATCCGTAGGCAATCACGTAATCATCCCAGGCCCCCATGCCCACGTCATAGGCATCATCCAGCGAAATAACATCGCCATTCAGGGTGATCGTAGGATGTGGATAGTCCATCACTGATTCACGGCCGTTTTCACTGGCGGCAAAGTTATGTGCAATGCCTAAGGTATGACCCACTTCGTGTGCCGAAAGCTGACGAATGCGCGCCAACGCCATGTCGCGTTGTGCAGAAATATCGCCCCCCGTTTCCGTAAAGGGACTGGTTAACCCCAGCGCGATCAAAAAGTCCTGACGAACACGCAGCGAACCCAATGTGACGTGCCCTTTGATAATTTCACCGGTACGCGGATCAACCACTGACGAGCCATAAGACCACCCCCGAGTCGCACGATGCACCCAGTTGATCACGTTATAACGAACATCCATCGGATCCGCGCCTTCGGGTAACACTTTTACCTGAAACGCATCTTTATATCCGATGGCTTCAAATGCCTGATTCCACCAGCTTGCGCCTTCGCGCAATGCACTCATCACTGGCTCAGGAATGCCAGGATCAAGATAATAAACAATCGGTTCAACCGGTTCGCTTACGGCGGCAGTCGGATCTTTCTTTGCCAGACGGTGACGACGAATAAACGCCTGCTCCATCGGCTCAGTAATGGGTGCAGAATAGTCCTGGTAAGCGTGTTTCCAATAGCCTGAAAACGGATGGAAGGCACGCGGTTTGTAACCTTCATCTGGCAACGCAACAAATGAGTGATGCAAATGCACGGTAACCGAATCAGCATCTGGCGTTACTTGCTGCAAATAAGCACCTGTGCCCTGTCCGCCAAAAGTTACCAGTGCTTCAAGTTCGGTATTTTGAGCAAATACCTTGGTGCGTGGTAAATACACACCACTGCGTTTTGCATCGTTTTTAAACGTCCCCTGATTGGCTTTTTTTAATCGCTCGGCAATGCCGTGAATATCGCTGAACAATTGTTCGGTGTAGTCAATTAGCACGGCGCCGTCGCTTTCAGCCTGAATCACAAAGCCCGCAATAACCGAATCGGCAAACGCTTCATCGATGCTGGCTTTCTCGGCTGGATTATCAGCGCTGGCGCGGTAGTCGGTATTCAGTTGTTTAAGCAATAGTTTGTTGCCGTAACGCTCAAACTGAACCAGGCGTGTTGCGCCTAACTGGCCACGATCCAGGCCGATGTCGTTTGATCCTACGCCGTGGGGCAAACTCGACTGAAACAACAATGGCTCATTCAGCGCGCTGATTTGCAGATACACTTTGTCATCTGCAGGATTGTAATAAAGGGGTATAAACCCATCCTGCTTTTGCATGGATTGGGTAAATGATGTAATGCTGGTTGCAGCTAACGCTACGTTGCTCATTAAAAGAGCGCAAAATACAAAGAAGAGCGTGCGCACAATATTCTCCCGAACCGTTTCCCATGAATGTGTGATTGTTATGACGCACTGCAAATTGCAGGCTGATTTTTGTTCCAACTTACCCAAATTTACCGGGTAACACCATGCTCAAGTGACAAATCGACCAACTAAGCCGATGAAACTGTATAGCGATTCGAAAATCTTGATCCAGATCGCGCCGTTGTCAGCAGCCCTTTTGATTAATCGCTAACTAAAAACACGCTTGATCTGTATCAAGACGTTCCGCGCGTTCACTGAGTACTCTGGCAAACATTACAAAATCGTTACATTCGATGCGAAAATGGGCTTACAGTTTCAACAACACCATGTCACCGAAGCACAGAATACGCTCTTTCATGAGCGCTTACACAGTCAGTTATCGTCGGTGGATCAGGAACTGCTTCGTCCTTGCTATGACCAACCGGTGGTCAGCTTCGGTGCCGAGCTCGAAATGTATCTCATCGATCGGCACTTCATGCCTGCGGCACTGAACGAATCAGTGTTGAGTAAAGCCCGGGTAAATGGACTTCAGGATGAGCTGAACCAATACAATATTGAATATAATCTCGAGCCGGTTGTTGCCAGCGAAGCTCCTTTCTCTCAACTGGCCGCGCAGTTAAGGCATGCAACCAGAGCCATTGATCAGGCCGCCAGTTTATACGATGGTCATGCGGTTGCTATTGGCATCTTACCCACGTTATCGGCGCAACACCTTACCCAGGATTTCCTGACAAACCGGCCCAGATATAAAGCATTATCTAATGCACTGAAAGCACTAAACAATGGCCCGTTCAACATCGATATACATGGCCTGGACACAATAAAAATCCGTTGTGAAGAAGTGACGCTGGAAGGGGCAAATACCTCATTTCAATTCCACCATCGGGTGCCAGTAAGTCGCTTTACGCAGTGTTACAATGCTGCGCAATTAACCTCGCCACTGGTGCTGGCACTGGCAGGTAATTCGCCGTTTTTTATGGGCAAGCGACTCTGGCAGGAAACCCGCATTGCACTGTTTAAACAATCCATTGATTACCGCGACCACTTTAGTGGCCGCTGGCGACCGCCTTCCCGGGTTAATTTTGGCAACGGCTGGTTACGCCAGGGTATTGCAGAATGCTTAACCGAAAGTGTTGCACTCTATCCCCCCATTCTGCCCGTCACCGCAGAACGAATGAATAATACCGATAACCAATTTGGTGAATTGCTATTGCACCATGGAACAGTTTGGAGCTGGAACCGGGCCATTCTGCAGCCCGGTGAAAATGGTCATGTAAGAATTGAATATCGCAGCCTGCCAGCGGGTCCGACGATTGACGATAAGCTTGCTAACGCTGCCCTGCAAGTGGGTTTGGTTGAATCGCTGTCTTACGATTGCGAGAGTTACCTGCAACGTTTGCCATTTCGGAATGCCGAGTACAACTTTTACCGTTGTGCGCAATATGGACTCAATGCCAGGGTTATCTGGCCTGGCAAACACCAAACCACCTTGTCAGAACACCGGGTTACCGATGTTATTACCGATTTATTGCCCGTTGCTGATGACGGACTGGCACTGGCAGGGGTGAGCCGGGAAGAACGGGATCGCTATATGAACATTATTGAGCATCGCCTGGCGGCAAGACAGACAGGTGCCAGTTGGCAATTGGATACATTCAATCGATTGACTGCCAGTGTTGCACCGCATCATGTGTTGCCTGAACTGTGTCGGCGCTACTATCAACTAAGCCAGGATGGGCAACCTGTTGCCTGTTGGGAGTAATCATGGGATTTGCGCATATTGTCACCCCCACGCTACCAGGATTTCAGCTACTTAACGCTGATGAGATAAGCTTACCCGCGACAAGCTTCCAGTTTTTACAGGCGCTGCAAGGCCCTGCAATTATCAGAATAAAAGGAAAAACGCGACAGCGCCGCGCCGTGATCACCCTGTTACATGGCAATGAGCCATCGGGCTTTCTGGCATTGTACAAATTGCTTCAGGAGAAGTTTCAGCCATTTGCGGATACCACTTTCTTCGTCGTATCTGTGCTTGCTGCGCTGGAAGCTCCCGGATATCGATACCGGGCACTGCCGCAACACAAAGACATCAATCGCTGTTTCAAGCCACCCTACAGTGATGAAGACGGACATCTTGCCAAGCAGGTTATCGATTATCTGGTCGATCTCGCGCCCGAAGCCATCATAGATCTGCACAACACTTCAGGCAGTGGTCCTGCATTCAGTGTCAGCCGCAGGCTTACCGCAAAACATCAGGCGCTTGCGTCTCACTTCACCCGCTGGTTTATTCACACCGACATTGAGCTGGGTGCTGTTATGGAAGTGCCTTTTTGCTGCCCGGTCGTCACTATTGAAGCAGGAGGTGCACAGGATGACATTGCGCATATCAATGCTTATGAGGGTTTAAAATCGTATCTGAGTGAAGAAAATGTGTTTACCCAGCGCCAGCACATTGAAGTGTTGGGGCAACCCCGACGTTTGGAAATACATAAGGAAGCGTCACTGGCCTTTGCCGAGAGGCCGGTATTCGGTGCCAGTATCACCATTCGCCAGGATATCGAACAACGCAATTTTGGTACCACACAACCGGGTGACATTCTGGGCTGGGTTGACCATGCAAAACTCGAACATTTCCGTCTGGGAGGTCATCAGCGCGGCGAACTGGTAGAACATTATTTCAGTGCTGACAATAACCAGCTCACCGTTACAAAACCGCTCAAGTTTTTTATGGTCACCACACGCAGTGACATCGCCAAAAGCGACTGTTTACTTTACTTCATCGAAGCCGACTAACTGGCGTTACACTATCAAGAATTACCCGATGACGCACCTTGAAACAAGGGCGCTAGCGCTTGCTTCATCCCGGTTTTGCGACGTTGTTGCAAAGCAACCGCAGTGCGCAACGTTTCGGGTGTAGTTACAAGAACACAGCCTCGCTTGGCTCGTGTGAGGCCGGTATACACCAATTCTCGGGTACACATTGCCGCCGCCTGTTTTGAGGGTGATTCAGGTAAGCAAAGTAATAGCTGGGCAAATTCCGATCCCTGGGACTTGTGAATGGTCATGGCATACACGGTTTCAAATCGGGGTAACCGGGTAAGTGGCACTGCGCGAAACGTGCCGTTGTCTGCTGTAAACCAGGCTTTCAGCTGGCCATTTGCAGCAGGCCATACAATGCCAACATCGCCATTAAACAACCGCATACTATAGTGATTTTCTACCACCATAATGGGCTTTCCGCGGTAAAACTGCCCGGCCGTGCCCGAAGGAGACATCAGGGTTTCGATGCGCTCATTAAGTGCAATCGCGCCAAACTCGCCTTGTCGGAATGGCGTTAACCATCGCACATTGAGCAGGGCTTTAATGGCATCACTCAAACTGCCAGCCTGATTTATCGGGTCAAAGCACGCTTTCGCCGTTTGGGCAAACTGCTTTTCCAGTGCCTGAGGTTCGCACATAGCCACCCCTTCAATGTCGGCCACAGCTTTTGATTTCACGCTTTCCAGGCTACTCACTAAAGTGTGCGTATCACCGGCAGAGATTGCACTGGCGGCATCGGCCAAATCTCCACCAAATCGCTGTGCGTTTATCAGGGTAAAATGGCAGTCTGGCTCATCCAGCTTGTCGGTGTTAGCCAATGCTGGCAAGTGAGGACACAATCTGGCAAATTGCGCCGCCGCACTTACTGACACAGAGTCGCAGGCACTTTTGTTCATGGCCGCAAGGATATCACCCAGCACATTACCCGCTTCAACAGACGGTAGCTGATTCGGATCGCCCACTAAAATAATGCGGGTATCTGGCCCCAGGGCCCGGAACAACCGTGCCATCAGTGCCAAATCAATCATGGAGCTTTCATCCACTACCACCACATCTGCATTCAATGGTCGGTCGGCGTTTGCCCGGCAGTGAATCCCCCAACGCGGCATGCCCAGTAAACGGTGTAAGGTCATCGCTTGCTGGCGAATTTTATCGCCTAATCGTGCTAATGGCTCATTACCCATAAAGGTACTCAGTGCTAAATCAATCGATTCAGACAAGCGCTGTGCCGCTTTGCCCGTTGGCGCTGTAAGCATAATAGACAACTTACCATCCCAAGCCGCTTGCATGGCCATGAGCAACCGTGCAATGGTGTAGGTTTTTCCTGTGCCTGGCCCACCGGAGATAATCGCAAATCGCTGATTCACGCTGAGCGCAGTGGCGACTTGTTGCCAGTCCTGCTCAGCAACAGACTGTGTGTTGAATAACGCAGGCCACAACGCAGCAACCCGCTGATACTGCGTGTCATCCAATGGCACGGGTAACAGCCTGGCTTCAATCCCCGCTTTTATGTCCTGCTCAAATTGCCAGTAGCGCGCGCTGTATAAACGGTGTTCGAGCAGGTGCAGTTTACCGTGTAACACAGGTGACTGAGCCAACGATTGGGCTATCTCAAGTAATGCAGGTAAACACGCAAAGTGCCAGCCTGAACCGGTTTTGTCGGGTATATCAAACAATGTTTGATCAGCAATATCGTCCAGTAATAAACAAGCGTTTCCCTGACGTTGACTCACGCTTAATGCAAGCAACAAATGAAAAGCCGATGTCAGCTCGGTTGTTGGCCAGGCAGCGTCGTTTTTCAACAAATCACACAAGGTTTGCGCAAAGTAATGATCAATGGCTTCGATGTCGGCCAGCGC
>NZ_JBLBUE010000056.1:0-19840 GCF_047290655.1 Alteromonas sp. AMM-1
AAGTGCTATTGATGTTAATCAGTTAGGGGCTGATGTGGTTCAAATACTAGGTGGATTAAAAACCGGCATTATTTCCACTGAAGCTGCCGCCACTCAAAGCGTGTTTGAAGAAGATTTTCTGAATCAGTTTCACGAAAGATTAACGGCATTGGCTGTGCAACAGGGGTTAGCAACCCCCTCCGTGCAGCAGTACAACTATTGTCAGAGATATATGTTTACTAGGGCGCACGAAGTCGCTGTGTTCAATATTTATTACAATGGTAAAAAGCAATTCACCCGATGTGAGCCAATGAATAGCCTTTCTACTCCGGGGCCGTTGATGAACGAAGTTGCAAGCCTGATTACTCAGGGGATGTCCTGATGGTAACTAGTAAGGATGTATTTGCCAAAAGAAAAGAAGGGCAACTGGACGAAGCTTATTCAATGGCCTTACAGCTAATGAATGCACCAAACCCTGATGACTGGGATATCAAAGCTTTTGGCTGGTGTTTAATTGACCTGATTAAACGAGAAGCTAACAGCGGTAATCCACAATATCTAAATCATTACAAACAGCAATTGGAATCAATAACTGGCCCCGCATTAGATGAGGTTCTTGCCAAAGGTAAAGAGTATGCTTTGTCGTTATGTAACCCCAATGCTGCAAAGATCAGAGAGGCGACTCAACTGAGTAAAAATGGACAGTACGAGCAGTCGATTGCTATCTATAAGCAATTAATCGATACTGGGGAGACAGACCAAAATGTAGCAACAAGTTTAGCATGGGATATTTACAAGCGGTCTAAAGAGTTATTAGCTCAATCCCCGGTAATATTCGGCAAAATAAAGCAATACCTTAAATGGTATCTGATGCTAAATGTTGAAAAACCATCGCTTTTACATTCCCTCATTTTGCAGATTGCTAACAAATGCGCTTCGGAAAATAACTTTGATATGCTGGCGTTTTCCAGATATTGGGGCCTCGAAAACCTCAGGGATGAAGACTTTGAGAGTTTTAAAACCGATGACGGTACAACAATACCCAGCTTAGCCGAAAGAGTATTTATACAGGCCGCTAAAGACGGTATTAGTAAAAATGATTCTACTGAACTTACTCAATTTCTTCCTTTATTGGAAACGGCAATTAAACGATTGCCTGAAAGTATTTGGCTAATTCAAAACAAAGTTAAAATCTTACTTTGTTTAAATCGAAGCGACGAAGCTCATAAATCTGCTATGGTCGTTGTAAAGGAAAAATCCAGAGATTATTGGGCTTGGGAACTAATAGGTGACATCTTTTTGCAAAGTGATCCCCAGACCGCGTTTGCCTGTTACTGTAAAGCGCTAACCTGCAATAACGATATAAACTTTACTTCAAAGGTGAGACTAAAACTGGTTGGCTTGTTAATTGAGAAGAAACAGTTTGCCGAAGCAAAACATGAAGTTAGCACCATAAAAGTGTTTCGAGAAAATGCTTCTCAAAAAGTGCCTGATGAAGTTTCTAAGTACGCTTCAAGTGAGTGGTTTTCAACAACTGAAGCCACTGAAACTAATCAAAAGCTATATAACCAATATGCAGGGCAAGCGGAAGAGCTGCTTTACAGTGATATATCTTGGACCAATGCAAATTTGGGTGAGCGTTTTCCGCTTAAGGATAAGCCCGGTAAATTCAAGCGAAAGCTTTATGTTAATACCGGTAATAAGTGCATTGAAACAAGTGTCCCCAACACCCGCTTTAGGTTTGATAATTTAGCTATTGGTTGTGGTCTGCAAGTAAAGGGCGAGTTTGACTCTGAAGGCCGTTTTCAGGTTTATGCGATAGCGCAGCGTGAGAGTGAAAGTGATTGGGACGCTATCCCAGAACAAATTGGTGTGGTTGACCATATCAATCGAAACAAAAGGCTATTCCACTTTATTGTTGATAAAACTTGCGATGGGGTTATTCGATTCGATGGAGACTCCGCCGGTTACAAAGAAGGTGATTCGATTGCGCTGAAACTCGCGGAATTCACAAATAAACGCGAAAAGCGCTATTCGGTACTCAGTCACAGTAAGACTGTTCAGCAGCCATCTAGCAACGTCATGCAACATTTTACAGAGGATGTAAGAGTGGATAATGGAATGGGCTTTACTACTAGCGGGATATTTATCCCGCCACCATTGATTAGCCAATATGGTATAAAAGACGATGATTTGGTTTCGGGGCTGGCGATCATTAATTTTAATGAAAAGCGTGGGGTTTGGGGCTGGAAAGCCTTTGATATTAAGTCGGTGGAGCAGGGAGATTTATGAGCTTAGTCGGTCAAAAAGAAAAAGAAACTCAAAAACGCGTTGTCGCTTTCTTCTCTGAGGAGCTTGAGTACGATTATTTAGGCGACTGGACAGATCGTGAAAATCGAAATATTGAGGCTTCACTTCTTGAGACATGGCTGAAAATGCGAAATATCGATGCCTCTTTAATAGGCCGGGCATTGCATGAATTAGGCAAAGCCGCAGCGCTTGGCGAAGGCAAAAGCCTGTATGAGGCTAATAAAGAAATCTACCGGTTGCTCCGCTACGGCGTGAAAGTTAAAGGTGGAGCTGGCGAGCAGTTTCAAACCGTGTGGCTGATAGATTGGAAGAATCCTCAGGCAAATGACTTTGCAATTGCTGAAGAAGTATCGGTAAAAGGCCCGAATACTAAACGTCCTGATATAGTGATTTACGTTAACGGGATCGCATTGGGAGTACTCGAGCTCAAACGTTCGTTTGTGGATGTGGGTGAAGGGATCCGCCAGAATCTGGATAATCAGAAAAAAAGCTTTATTCGTAATTTCTTTACCACCATGCAACTGGTGATGGCCGGGAATGACACACAAGGCTTGCGATACGGCACAATCGAAACACCCGAAAAATATTATCTTGAGTGGAAAGAACAAGATGTGGAATCTCATCCGCATAAACTCGACAGTGATCTTTCCCGGTTGTGTAGCAAAGCGCGTTTCTTACAGATTATTCACGACTTCATCGTGTTTGATAAGGGTGTAAAGAAAACCTGTAGGCATAATCAGTTCTTCGGGATACAGGCGGCTAAACAACATATCGAAACCCGACAAGGTGGAATCATCTGGCACACTCAAGGTTCAGGTAAAAGCCTTACGATGGTGTGGTTGGCCAAGTGGATCAGAGAGAATGTTTCTAACGCTCGTGTGCTTATCATAACGGACAGAACGGAGCTCGATGAGCAAATTGAAGGCGTATTTTATGGCGTAGATGAAGACATCTATCGCACCAAAAGTGGCGCTGATCTGGTATCGACGATTAATCAAACCAACCCTTGGCTATTATGCTCATTAGTTCATAAATTTGGTCGTCAGAATGAGAACGAAGACGAAAGTACACAGGACTTCATTGCTTCTTTGCGTTCTGCTTTACCAGACAATTTTGCACCCAAAGGTAATTTGTTTGTTTTTGTGGATGAATGCCACCGTACGCAATCAGGCAAACTCCACCAAGCCATGAAATCGATTCTACCGGATGCCATGTTCATTGGTTTTACCGGCACACCGCTAATGAAGAAAGACAAGGCGCGTTCGGTGGAAATTTTCGGCCCGTACATTCATACCTACAAATTTGATGAGGCGGTTGCTGATGGCGTGGTATTGGACCTACGCTACGAGGCGAGAGATATCGATCAGGAGATATCCTCAAACAAAAAAGTCGACCAGTGGTTTGACGCAAAAACCAGTGGTATGTCGAACATTGCCAAAACCCAGCTAAAACAGAAGTGGGGGTCGATGCAGAAGCTGCTGTCCTCACGTTCCCGACTAGAACAGATAGTAAGCGATATCTTGTTGGATATGGATACCAAACCTCGCCTTAAAGAAGGACGGGGCAATGCGATGCTTGTGTGTGCAAGCGTACATCAGGCCTGTGCTGTATATGACATGTTTGCCAAGACTGAATTAGCTGGTAAATGCGCCATTGTAACGAGCTATCAACCAACCAGTGCCAGTATCAAAGGTGAGACCACCGGTGAAGGTGTGACTGAAAAGCTATTCAAGTACGATGTTTACCGGAAGATGCTCGCAGAATATTTTGAGAAGTCTGAAGACGAAGCGGCAAAGTTAGTTGAAGAGTTCGAAAAACAAGTGAAGCAAAAATTTATCAAAGAGCCCGGCCAAATGCGGCTTTTGATAGTGGTGGATAAATTGCTTACGGGCTTTGATGCACCCTCGGCAACGTATTTGTATATCGATAAGCAGATGGCTGATCACAACTTGTTTCAAGCAATCTGCCGCGTAAACCGACTCGATACTGAAGATAAAGACGTTGGTTATATTGTTGACTACAAAGATCTGTTCAAGAGCCTAGATAAAGCGATCAGTGATTATACTGGCGAAGCTTTTGATAGTTTCGACAAGGAAGACGTAGAAGGTTTATTGAAAAATAGACTCGATGAAGCTAGAGCTGAGTTAGAAACTGCATTAGAAATGGTGAGGGGGCTTTGTGAGCCGGTTAAAGCACCTAAGGAAACGCAGGATTATTTGATTTATTTTTGCGGATCATCCGGTGATAACTCCGACGAACTTTTCGATAAGGAAAACCTGAGACTCACGTTTTACAAAGCGGTTGCCAAGCTGATCCGTAATTTTGGTAATCTCGCTAATGAGATGAGCCAAGCCGGTTATACATCACAACAAACCGAGAAGATTCGGCAAGAGGTTCTGCATTTTGAAAATGTTCGAAATGAAGTAAAAGTGCGAAGTGGTGATAACGTAGATATGAAGCGCTTTGAACCTGCAATGCGCTTTTTACTGGACACTTATGTGAAAGCCAGTCCTAGTGAACAACTCGTCGAAATTGAGGATTTGGGATTAGTTGACCTTATCGTTAAAAAAGGAGCAGAAGCGCTGGATGACTTGCCTGAAGGGATTAAAACGAGTCAGGAAAGTATGGCTGAAACCATCGAGAACAACGTTCGTCGTACCATTGTCGATGAGAATCCGGTAAACCCGAAATACTATGAGCGCATGTCTACGCTACTGGCAGAACTTATCAACCTCCGTAAACAAAAGGCCATTGAGTATCAAGACTACTTAGAGAAAATCATCGCGTTAGCTAAAAAGGTCAAAGTACCTTCTGATGCTGATGACAAGTATCCTTCAAGTATGGACACACAGGCAAAGCGGGCTTTATACGACAACTTCGGCAAAAACGAATCACTGGTAACCATGCTTGATAAAACGATCAGGGAAACCAAAAAAGCGGATTGGGTAGGGGATCGATTTAAAGAACGCGAGATAGCGAGGGCGGTTGCTGATACTACTGCTGGCTATGATATTAGTATTCCCGATGTGATTGAGCTTGCCAAAAAGCAAAAGGAATATCAGTAATGCCAGAGGTTGCTGAGATGCAGATCGGTGAGTTAAGTTTTGCCCTGCATAGAAAACCAATTAAAAACCTTCATATCAATGTATTACCGCCCGATGGCAGGGTTAGAGTTTCAGTTCCCACGGCCATGACAGACACAGCAATCCGGACGGCGGTTATATCAAAACTTGCTTGGATTAAGAAACAACAGAAAGACTTTGCTGATCAGCCTCGTCAGTCACCTCGTGAGTTTATCGACGGAGAAGCCCATTTTCTTTGGGGGCAAAAATATCGCTTGCGCATAATCATTGCTAGCAAAAAAGCGGAAGTGCAGGGGGTAAAAAATCGACGTTTGCAAGCTGCTGTTACTGAAGGTATGTCTATTGAAAACAAACAAGCTTTGTTTGATGCGTTTTATAAAACAGAAACGCTGAAAGCGTTGGAGTCGCTAAATGAATTTTGGTCTCAAAAGGTGGAGCGCAGTCCGTCATCAGTAACAGTGCGGAGAATGAAAACCAAGTGGGGAAGCTGCAACACAGATTCAAAGCGCATCATCATCAACTCCGAACTAGCCAAAAAGCCTTTCGAATGCCTTGAGTACATAGTGGCTCATGAATTTGTCCATTTGCTAGAACGGCATCACAACGAACGCTTTGTCTCTCTGATGGATAAGTTTATGCCCAACTGGCGTGAACGCCGCGATTTGCTTAATAGTTTGCCTCTTGCCCATGAGGATTGGGAGTATTAAGCGAATTTAGATAAAACAGTGAGACTGTATAGTTTACAAACGCTCTTTATCGCTCTCATGTAGAGAAAAGCATCAATTTTATCCTTCAAATTCTGTACTTTTCCTGGTGATTCACATGTTTATTATTTATAACGTTAGAGTTTAATGTTTGAAATAATAAACGTTGAAGCTGGTTTTATTTTGCACTATATTTTAAGCATAAGGTTGTTAATGTTTGGTATATCATGCAAAAGACACAGCGTATGCTTATGTCACTCGGAAAATTAGTTTCATCTATTCGCTCAAGAAGCATGGGCCAGTCCGAGCTGGCACTACGCACTGGAGTAGGTCGCAACACCATTTCTTCAATAGAAAATGGCCGACCCGTTAATGCTGAAACATTGTTCAAAGTGCTTGAGCAGCTAGACTTGATTGATGACTTGCAGCAGTTAGTTGATCAGATGGTACAAGAACAAGGTAGTGCACTGTCCAGGAAATCCAGAAAGGTTGTTCAGGAGTTGGATAATGACTTCTAAAGCCTTTGTGTTTATTGATGGGCTAGAGGACACCCCAATTATTTGTGGTGTCACTGAAGTCGATGAAACAAATCGATACGGTCGTTTTCGATATGGGAAAAGTTATTTGGCCAGGCCTGACGCATTTCCTCTTGATCCAGTTCACCTCCCATTAAGTGAAAAGCAATTTGAAACTCATTTTAACAAAGGTTTGTTTGGCGCTCTTTCTGATGCTGGCGCTGATTCATGGGGCGAAAAAGTCATTCTTTCATTGCATAAAACCAAGCCAGCAAATCGGTTAGAGTTTTTACTGGCGGGGTCTGGAATGGGGGTCGGGTGTTTGGTATTTAGTTTGTCCAGTTCATCCTCCAAACGGAAATACAATAAAAATACCCTAGGAGACTTACCTCTGCTTCTTAAGGCAAAAGATGCCATTCTGGCAGACAAGGAAATCCCCGATGAAGCAAAAAAAGCGTTTGAATTTGGTGCTTCTATGGGGGGCGCAAGACCAAAAACGATCATTCAGGATAGTGCGACTTCGTATCTTGCTAAATTTAATCGCCCGGATGATTTGTTTAATGTTGTAAAAGTTGAGCATGCAGCAATGCGAATGTTGGCTGAATTGCCATGTAGGGTAGCAAGTACATCTGTCGTGAATTCTCCATCCGGTGATGTTTTATTGGTAGAGCGATTTGACCTTAAAGATGGCAAGCCTGTGTGCCACTTTTTAAGCGCGAACTCAATTTTTAGTGCACAACGAGTAAACGATGTCAGCATGAGTGCTGAATACAGCTACGGCCACCTGGCAGAATTTATTATGTCGAAAGGTGCCGATCCTACAGATGCGCACGACCTATATTGCCGAATGATATATAACGTGTTGTTAGGCAATACAGACGATCATTCAAGAAACCACGCAATCATTTATGACTTCGCGCAAAAACATTGGCGATTAAGCCCGGCCTTTGATGTCTTACCGATTAATTCTTCAAAGCAACATGGTATCGGTATTGGAGATAAAGGAAGACAAGGCTCAGTGGACAACTTATTAAGTCAGTCTAAACGTTTTGGCCTAAAGGCATTCAAAGCCAAAAAGATGGTAGACGATGTTATGCAACTCATTGCTGAGTGGCCTGTTTATTTCGGCAGGCTTGGTGTTGGAGCTGGAGACATTGAGCGATTAAAATTAATCTTGCCTGAATTTTGATATTTGAATGTCATTGCTCTAACCCAACGCCAACTGATAAACACTGA
The DNA here is from genome assembly GCF_047290655.1 of Alteromonas sp. AMM-1. Taxonomy (NCBI): domain Bacteria; kingdom Pseudomonadati; phylum Pseudomonadota; class Gammaproteobacteria; order Alteromonadales; family Alteromonadaceae; genus Alteromonas; species Alteromonas sp. AMM-1. Next base: position 7,828 of record NZ_JBLBUE010000056.1, read on the forward strand.
TCCCCACGGCAGACGCCAAATTCAATGAATCAATTTTGCCACTTCCAGCAATGGTAAACGGCACAGCATTAAAAGTTTGTAGCGCTTCGGTTGGTACGCCGCGAGCTTCGTTGCCAAACAAATAGCACTCGAAGTTGCCAAAGTTCGGCGAGTTAATGGCGTCGCCTTTTAAGTCTAAGTACGCGAACTGTTTAAATCGTTCCGAAAGTGACTCCAGGGTTATATCCAGTTCTACAGGCGTGTGAAATATAGCGCCCATGCTTGCGCGCACCACTTTGGAGTTGAACGGGTCTACACTGTTTGGGCTAAGCAGTAATCGAAAGTTACCGAACCAGGCCAGTGTGCGCAGTATGGTGCCCAAATTGCCGGGGTCTTGCACCTCGTGCAGGTAAATACAACGCTCACCGGTAGCAAGCGGTTTAATGGTATGTTTGGAAGGGAGAGGCACGCAGGCAATCAGCCCTTGCGGGGTTTTGGTATCGCTAAGCTGGCTCATTTGTTTTTGCGTGACTACCGAGATGGTAAATGCGCTGGCCAGCTTGTGTGCCCACTGCTCAAATTGCTCGGTTACGTAGAGTGTTATTGCCTGCTGTTCTACTGCACTTGAATGAGCTTTTAACAACTCCAGAATTAAATGTTCGCCTTCAACCAAATAATAACCAAATTGCGTGCGGTATTTTTTTTGATGCAGTTTTTTAACATCGTCGAGTTTCATGGGCGAATTCTGAACAGTTGTAAGTAACAAAGCGCGAATTGTACCGGTTTGGTGGCGCAATTGGTATCTTGCCAGGCGGTTGAGGTTTTGCAAATCGGCTGTAAGCCATTACAATAGCGCCCTCATCGGAATTCTCAACGCAGCGCATCAGAATGGCAAAATCGAAAACCAGTAAAAAATGGATGGACGAACACGTTAACGATATCTACGTGAAAAAAGCACAGATAGACGGATATCGTTCACGGGCCAGTTATAAGCTGATTGAAATCAACGAGAAAGACAATCTGTTTCGCACTGGTAGTGTGGTAATGGATTTAGGCTCCGCACCGGGTGGCTGGTCGCAAATTGTCGCGCCAATTGTAGGCGACAGTGGCCGGGTAATTGCCTCGGACATTCTGCCAATGGCAGGTATAGTGGGCGTGGATTTTATACAGGGTGATTTTACCGATGAAGCCGTGTACGACCAGATCCTGCAAACCCTGGGTGACGAGAGGGTAGATACTGTGGTGTCTGATATGGCGCCTAATATGAGCGGGGTAAACACCGTCGATCAGTATGCCTCAATGTATTTGGTGGAACTGGCCCTTGATATGGCGCGCAATGTATTAAAGCCAGGCGGTAGCTTTTGCGCCAAGGTGTTTCAGGGCGTAGGTTACGATGAATACGTTAAAGACGTGCGCAGTTCGTTTGATAAGGTCATGGTACGCAAGCCCGCAGCCTCGCGTCCGCGCTCACGTGAAGTGTATTTGGTTGCCAAAGGTTTTAAAGGTTAACTGTACGCTTTGCCGTTCTCAGTCGAAACGTTACTTTTCTAATAACGGCAGCTTATCGGGCACGCCGTTCCATTCATCAGCGTCGGCTGGTGCCGGCTTTAACTGATTGATGTTAGGCCATTGCTGCGACAATTCCGCGTTTATCTCAAGATACACTTCCTGTCCGGGCGGCAAAGCGGTGTCCTGAAAAATGGCTTCGGCCGGGCACTCGGGTACACACAATGCGCAATCAATACAAATAGCAGGGTCGATAGCCAGAAAATTTGGCCCTTCAAAAAAGGCATCTACGGGGCATACCGCAACACAATCCGTGTATTTACATTTTATGCAGTTGTCGGTTACTACGAAGGTCATTGGCGTATTATGCGTTATCCGGGTTAAACAGGCGCTAAGTGTAAATTAGCAAGCTTAAAAGACAAGTGTAAATGCACCAAATGCCGCTAATTTGCGCCGCTAACTACCTATCTTATTGGATCTGTTTTAAAATGCGTTGCCCTGACGGAGAGGCCGTCCGGCAAGAACCAGAGTACCTGCCCCATGTTGCGATTAACGGACATCAAATTACCCCTGAACCACGAAGAACAAGCCATTGAAGCGGCTGTGTTAGCTACCCTTGGTATTAATGCTGACCAGCTGAACGCCATAAACATATTTAAACGTGGTTACGATGCGCGTAATAACAAAGATATTCAGTTAATTTACACACTCGATGTAGACGTGAGTAACGAAAAAGCCCTGCTTGAAAAGTTTAAAAAGCAAACCCATGTTCGCCCCACGCCGGATATGCAATACAAGTTTGTAGCCACCGCGCCTGACAACTTAACCGAACGCCCGGTAGTCGTCGGGCTTGGGCCGTGTGGTTTATTCGCTGCGTTAATACTGGCGCAAATGGGGTTTAAACCGATTGTGCTTGAGCGTGGCAAAGCAGTAAGAGAACGCACTAAAGACACCTTTGGTTTCTGGCGGAAGCAACCGCTAAACCCTGAGTCAAACGTACAGTTTGGTGAAGGCGGCGCAGGCACATTTTCTGATGGCAAATTGTATAGCCAGGTAAAAGATCGCAAACACTACGGCCGTAAGGTATTGCATGAGTTTGTGGCAGCGGGTGCGCCTGCTGAAATTGAGTATGTAAGCAAACCTCATATCGGTACCTTTAAGCTTGTGAATATGGTGGAGAAAATGCGTGCTCAAATTATTGAGCTTGGCGGTGAAATTCGCTTCAGCACCAAAGTTGAAAAGCTGGATCTGGAAGTAACAGACAACGGCAATCAAATTAAAGGTCTGCATCTTTCTAACGGTGAATATCTGGCTAGCCGGTTTGTCGTGCTGGCTATAGGACACAGTGCCCGGGATACCTTTACGGCATTGCACGAGCAGGGTGTGTACATTGAACCCAAGCCGTTTTCGATTGGATTTCGGATTGAGCATGAACAGAGCATGATTGATGCGTGTCGCTTTGGGGACAATGCAGGTAATCCTATACTGGGCGCGGCTGATTACAAGCTGGTGCATCATTGCAAAAACGGCCGCTCGGTGTACAGCTTCTGTATGTGTCCGGGGGGCACTGTGGTTGCGGCCGCTTCTGAGCCTGGCCGCGTAGTGACCAATGGTATGAGTCAGTACTCCCGTCACGAACGCAATGCTAACAGTGCAATTGTGGTAGGCATTACGCCAGAGGTAGATTACCCAGGACACCCGCTAGCCGGTATTGAGTTGCAGCGACGGTTAGAAGAAGCGGCCTATCGCGCCGGTGGCGAAAACTACAATGCGCCAGCGCAGTTAATTGGTGATTTCCTAGCCGGTAAACCCAGCAAAGAATTGGGCGATGTAACACCGTCGTATACGCCGGGTATCACGCTTACTGATTTAAGCAAAGTAGTACCCGAATTTGTAACCGAAGCCATTCGCGAAGCGATCCCGGCGTTCGACCGCCAAATCAAAGGGTTTGCCAAAGCCGACGGCATGTTAACGGGTGTGGAAACACGCACTTCGTCACCAATTTGTATTAAGCGTACCAGTGATTACGAAAGTGTAAACGTGTCGGGCTTGTATCCGGCTGGTGAAGGCGCGGGTTACGCGGGAGGCATTCTGTCTGCCGGTATCGACGGCATTCGTGTAGCAGAGGCCGTTGCACTGGCAATGGTAGCGGCTAAGTAAGCTATTCGCTAGCTCAGTCATCTTAGGTGTTCGCTAACCTTAATATCCTTAAGGTGCGTCACCTAGTCTTCCTCAGGGTGCGCTAACTCGTATTGCCCAATTTTGTAGTACTCCCGTCATCCCCGAATTTGCGTAGCAAATGTCGGGGATCTCAGTGTTAAAACCGCATCGTTGTTTATGAAGTGTTTGGTGCGCAGGCGAGGTCCCTGACAACGCTTCGCGTTTCAGGGATGACGGGAATATAAGGAGATTTCAGGGAAGAAGGAAATGTAAGGGGGGCAGGGAAGACGGTTGTTGTGTCATTCTCAAATTTGCACCACTCCGTCATCCCCGAATTTGCGTAGCAAATGTCGGGGATCTCAGTGTTAAAACTGCGTCATTGTTTATGCAGTGTTAGGTGCGCGGGCGAGGTCCCTGACAACGCTTCGCGTTTCAGGGAAGACGGGAATATAAGGAGATTTCAGGGATGACGGGAGTATAGGGGGTACGGGGATCTCAGCTAACAGCTACCGGCGCTTTTTCATCCGCTGGCTTTGTTCCTGGCGTTTTTGTTCACGCTGTTCTTTGCGGTCTTGTTTGTCTGGTGTGGCAGAGCCTTGTTTGAAGCGCTCCTTGCGCTTGGCTTTGTCGGCGGCTTTTTTGGCTGCCACTTTTTCCATTTCTATTTTTTCTGCCGCAATCATTTCCGGGGTTTCAAGGGTGATTCGTCCCAGTATACCCGCTTGCAATTCCGTGAGCAGGATTTCGCAAATTTTATGCAGGTTTACTTTGCCGCCACTCATAATAGCACCGCGCTTTTTGGCAGCAGCTTCCAGGAATTCCAGTTCTGTTGGTGGGATCTCGTCCAGCTTGAAGCGTTCCTGCATTAACCCGGGATAGGCTTTAATTAAGTAATCCGCAGCGTAAAACCCTACATCATCAAACTCCATGGCGGTGTTTTTTACCGCGCCCGATGCAGCCAGGCGGTATATGGAATTGGGGTTTTCCAGTTTGGGCCACAGTACCCCAGGGGTGTCGAACAAGACAATGCCACTGCCTAGGTTAATGCGCTGCTGGCTTTTGGTTACTGCCGGCTCGTTGCCGGTTTTTGCAATAACCCGTTCGGCAAGAATGTTAATCAGGGTGGATTTCCCTACGTTGGGAATACCCGTGATCATGGCATTAATTGACTTGGCCGACGCCTCTTTACTGGCGCAAATCTCGCGCACCATCGACATGATCTGGCGGCTGGCTGCCGGGTTATCGCTGGTGGTGGTGATGGTGGTTACGCCACGTTCACTCTCCAAATAGGCCTGCCACTGTGCAGTTAAATCTGGATCAGCCAGGTCAAATTTATTGAGTATTTTAAGGCACGGTGTCTCGCCCCTGATTTTTGCAATTTCCGGATTTTCACTGGAGTAGGGAATGCGTGCATCGAGTACTTCAATCAGTATATCTACGTTACTGACAGACTCTTTTATTTCTTTCAGGGCTTTGTGCATGTGCCCAGGAAACCATTGTAATGCCACGTTTGCTGTCCTTTGACGCTAATTTGCCGCTAGTTTACTTTATTTGAGACGATAATGCCGGTTAACCGATAAAGGTCAGCCAGCTTTCGAGTAAATGTTTAAATTCTACCAGGCCACAGCCGGCAACCGGGCCGTCGATTGCGTCGTCTTCAAACTCGCTATGCGCCAATTCGCTGTTATTCAAAAATACATCCACTTCGTCATCTTCAATGACTAAGTGGTAGATTTTACCGGTATATTCGTAATGGCTTAATGTTCTGTTGAGTACTTGTTCCAGTTTAGCAATCAGTGCCGAAATAGCCGGTTTACTGGTGCCAATATCGTGGCTGAGCCAATCGCCGAAGGCTTCGGTTTCAATATCGCATTTGGCCAGTGGCTGGCCGGTTACGTCGGTAACAAAGTCAAAGTCCATAGCAAATCCTATGCAGAAGGTGGCGTGAACACAAAACCACTGTTGTCCAGCTCGGTCAGGTAAACGCGTACATCGAATTCAATTTGGTGATAGTCGGGCAGCATGTGCCTGCACAACTGATAAAACGCTTTGTTGTGGTCTTTTTCTTTTAAATGCGCCAGTTCGTGTACCACAATCATGTTTAAAAACGGCTCTGGCGTGTTTTTGAATAAATCGCTTACGCGCAGTTCATTCTTGCTTTTAAGCTTACCGCCTTGCACTCGGGATACATACGAATGTAAACCCAACGCGTGATTGACAATGTGGATTTTATTATCGTAAACCACTTTGCTCAACGGCTGGGTTTTCTTCATGTACTGATTTTTAATGTCCAGCGCGTAGTCACGCAATTCTTTATCGTTATTAATATTGTGCACGCCCTTATAGCGTGAGCGAAGCCAGTCACCCAATTGCTGAGCCTCAAGCATTTGCTGAATTTGATCCTGCAGGTGCTGAGGATAATGTTGTAAATAGGTAAGTGAGTTTGACATGATGCTTTAACTAACGGATTATGGGTTTGCATTATACACGCGAATCGGTGGTACCGAACGCTTAAGGCCGTATAATGGTTTCTGCGTGATCAAACACTCTGGCGGGCTGCTGTTGAATAAGCGTAAGCGTTTCTTCCGAAGCATGTTCTTTAATGGCAGTTACCCCTGTCCAGGTATCCCGGCTACGACTCTTTGATACATACAGGGCCGCATCAGCTATGGCTACAGTGGTGTGCCAGTCGAAGAAATTATAGTGTTGCTGTTGAAGTGGGTAGGGCGCAAATCCTACCGAACAGCTCACACTGAGTTTGACATGATCGTTTACTTTAAATTCGGTACCGTTAATTTCGGAGACTACGCGCTCTGCCAGCAGGTGAGCTTCGGTACGTGAGGAATTATGAACTACGGCTAAAAATTCTTCACCACCCCAGCGAACAAGGTAATCGGTATCCCGAAAAATCCGGCTCAATCGGTATCGTGTTTCTACCAATACCGCGTCGCCCGCTTGATGACCATGGGTGTCATTGATGCGTTTAAAGTGGTCCAGGTCGATCACTAAAAATAGCAGGTCTGATTCGAAAGTAGGGCGAATGTGGTTGTTTTCGCAATCGGTGTAATAACGCTGCACACGGCGTAAATCACGCTTGATATTCTGGGTGAGAAAGCGCCGGTTATTCAGGCCGGTAAGCGCATCGGTTAAGCTGGCTTTTTCCAGTGCGGCTGCCTGTTCACTTAGTTTTTGGTTGGCGGCTACCAGTTCCGTAGTGCGATCCATTACGCGTTGTTCAAGTACCCGCTGGCGATAGCGGTAATGCCTTAAACCCAACTGGTGAAGCACATAAATTGCCCCGAGCAATAACAATATACTGGCAGTGCGCGCGGCGGGCGTTTGATACCAGGCGGGTAACACTGTAAACCGCTGACTCAAGGAGTTACTTTGCCAGTGTTTACCATCATAGGTATATTCAATATTGAGTTCATAATCGCCTGGTTCCGGACTGGTAAGGGTAACGCTACGGTGATCGGCGTCCAGCTGCGTCCAGCGGTCATCTTGTCCGGCTAGCTGATAACGATACTGAATAAGCTCAGGCGAAAGGTAATCCAAAGCCACAAATTCAAATGACACACGTTTGGGAAGGGCTTCAAACTGAATGGAATCGTTGGTTAGCGGCAGGCTTTTTAGTTCGTCATGCTGTGTACGCACACTTACATGGGTAAACACTAACGAGATTTCTTCCTGAACAACAGAGCGCTCTGTTGGCGTTACCACAGTTAAACCATTTTTACCGCCAAACACAGCTTCACCTTGCGCTGTCATGGCGGCTGCACCGCGGGAGTAAGGCGTATTAATGGCCTGATTACCTGTGATAACTTTTTCTGCTTGTTTATCCTGCATGGAAATCGCCGCGATCCCACGGGATGTGCCTACCCATATTTTACCCTGACTCTCGCCGGCAATCGCAGCAACGGCGTTACCCGGCAAGTTTTGCTCATCGGTAATTTGTTGCCAGTCTGCTTTATCTTTACTGCCAACAAACATCCCGCCATTACTGGTAGCAACCCAAATTTGCCCTAAGCTGTCTGCGTAAATGTCTGAAACAAACTGCTGTTGCAATGCGGCGTGCGCCACAGTTTGAATGCTGCCAGACTGCACGCCCCCAGGTGATAATGGCATGTGATAAAAGCCTTGCCAGGTGCCAATCCACAAACTGTCGGGAGTAGCCAGTAAAGCTGAAACGCGTCGGTCGGGAATGGTTTCACCGAGTATTTGTTTGGCGTCCTGAGGGCGTGAATCAGGGTACATCCACAAGCCATCGGTACCGCCAAGCCACAATGTCGTTTGGGTATTTGCAAATGCGCCGGTGAAGGTTGTGGCGGGTCTGTCTGGCAGGGCAATAGGGGTTATTACACGCTCAGGTGAAGTAAGGCTGACGGTGGCAAAATTAGCCGACGCATACAGTGTTTCCGACGTATCGGCGAAAAGTGTTTCAACCGGATCGCCAATAGACTGCCACCATGTTTGTGTTACGCCTTTTTTGGGGTGCAGGTTTATCAGGCCGTGCTCGCCATTGGCAACCACCAGTGAATCCTGTAGTGCAACCACGGCGTGCACTTTAGAATCGGGCAGGCCAGTCTCCATCCCAAGTCCTCCCAGGATGTAATTTACGGCGGTGTTTCTGGCATCGTAAATATTCAGCGTGTCGCCAGCACCAATCCATACCAGTCCTCTTGAATCCCGGTACAAACACCAAATGTTGCTGTCGCTCAAACCGGCTGGCTGTAGGCGGTTGTACTGAAAATGACGTTGGGTTTGTGCTGCTATGTCAATTTCTACCAACCCATGTCCAAACGTGCCCAGTAACAACACGTTATCGCGTTCTTCCACCATGTTGTATATCCAGGCGGCCTGTGCTTGTCCTTGCAATGCAATAGGGGTGAATGGCCCACTTGCTTGTTGCACGAATAAGCCGTTTTGCGCCGTTCCGATCACCAGACTACCCGCACTTACACTGGTAATTGCACTAATGCGAACATGCGAAGGAAATGCCTCTGAGCGTTGAAGAGTGGTGAATGTGTTTTGCTCATTTCGGGCGAAATAAAGCCCTTTATCGGTGCCCACCCAAAGCGTGTTGGATGAATCCAGGTGAATCGCATAAATCCGCATGGATTCGGGTAGCGCAATGGGAGTGAGAATGGCGGAGGTGGTGTTAAACCGAAATAACGAGCGATCACCAGCAACAATCAGCACATCCTGAGCCGCATTGGCGTTGGCATTACTATTGGATGAAGAGGTTATCGTTTGAACTGATACATCTTTAAACTGTTCGGTTGCCACTGCAAGCAGTGTGTTGCGAGATGAGTCGAGTTGATATAGGCCCTGATTTGTTCCGATCCAAATTCGCTGACGGTTATCTTTATGCGTAGCCTGGATTTGCGGCGTTAAGGCGGTTTGAGTCAGGGTATCGAAACGGGCTTTTACTAAAAAATGCGAGTCCCAACGCCATAATCCATTTGCAGCAGAGAGCCACATTAATCCTTGCTGGTCTTCAACGATGGAATCGAGCGGTCCTTCAATGCCCGAAGTTGCGCTAAGTGGGGCCTGAAAAATGGGTTGCGACAAACTTTGCCAACGGGTTTCCCGGGCATGCGAAGACACACTGCAAAGTAATAGCAATGCTATCGAAATCAATCGCGGCAAGGAATGGCTACTCGTAAACAAACTATTGCACCCAACATACTACAAAGGCGGCGTTAGCTGGCTCGATTGGCACAGACAACAAGAGTGGGCAAGTATACGCCTTTCGTATAAGTTGTGCCAATCGCAAATAAGAAAAGTTATTGTTTAGGTTTGTGAGTTTTCAGGCAAGTTAAACAGCCGGAGAGCTTCAATAGTCTCCTGGCTCTATTACTTCAACCTTTGCTACGCGACTATGTTTGTCGAAGGCAACAAACACGTTGTAAGTGACATTGGGATAGGTCATGTCAACATAACGTGTAACCGGATACCGATAGGCCATGACGTAGCTATAGCCACTCTGTGGTGCAGGGGAGGGATGTTCACCAGACGGTTGTCCCATTATTTCGATGACACGGGATTGGGTATCTCCCAGCTTAATTTTCTGTGCATCCCCGACAATAAAATAGGTACTGTCGTTGGGAAATGAACTTAAATATTCCATGCCGGTGAGCTTACCATTTTCATCAAAATAGAAGCTTTGCAGTCGACTGGCCACGTGATCCGGCGATAGGGCTTTGGCTTTCCGATCGTAAAACATATAAGTAATACTGGGTCGGCTTGTAGATTCACCTGTTGTTATATTGGGCTTGCCCATTAGCTCGAGTATCTCCTGTTTGGTCGTGACACCATACTGCACCTGAGGTTCGGTGAGTCTGTTGAAGTCTCTGCCATGAGATAGTGTGGGTACAGGAAACGAAACCGCGCAACTAACCAATGCAATGGCTGCAATCAATAGTAGGGTTAACTGACAAACACGCTTTTTAATAAACACTGCTTTAACCTCGCTTCCAAATCACCAGTTATTACTAACTGTTTAGCTATTTTATTACCTAGCCTATCACGACATTAGTCTTTTGTTGTCACTTCAACATACTTCTTCTGTTTGCTTTATGTAAATTCAAAATAATTTAATTTTTATTTATATAAAATTCATGGTGTTGTTTTTTATTTCAATATATTACCGATAAATTTGACGATTTCCTGCATCCACCTGAGCTCCCTCGATCGTTATTCCCAGTGATAGCTGATTTATGTCGTTTTATATCTTGGCGTCGACTATTGCTAATTGTGATTGACGGAGAATAACTCTAATGACTCATTCAAAAAAAGTTTCTATGTTTGGAAAAACGGTTTTAGCGGCCTCACTTGCCTTTGCGTTAGCCGGCTGTGTTGATGATGGCGATACAGGTCCTCAGGGTCCGGCTGGTATGGATGGTGCCGACGGCACTAACGGTACTAACGGCACTGATGGCGTAAATGGCGCGCCATCTTTTCCACAAGGCTTGTTCTTGGTGGCTAACAATGGCGCTGACAATGCAGGAACCGTGGATACGGTAGATCAAAGCCGAGCTTACCTAAGCACATTTACCACGGGTAACAACGAAGGGATCGCATTAGATGGCTTAGGCAACTTGTATCAGGCTGGTGATGCGACCAACGGCAGTTTACGCGCAGTGTGCCGAGCAACATCGCGCAGTGGCGGTATGTTCATGGCATCGAAGGACAGAGAAATTACCGGTGAATCAACCGGATTGGTCAACCCGAAAGGAATACACTTTGACCAAAGCAGTGGTTTGGTATTCGTTGCCGATTTTAATGGTCAGCAAATCAGCGTATTTGGTTCCAATGCCGCGGGTAATGCCATGCCTGTTGCAGAGATTATGATGTCTGCCAAACCCTGGGATGTCACTTATGATGCGGTAAATGATCGCATGTACGCTGCACTCACCGACGGCACCGTTGCCGTTTATGACCAGGTGATGGCGATGGACTTTGCACCAACGGTAATGCGCTCAATCGTGCCCTCTGACGCCGATGGTAATCAGATATCAGTGAATCTGCATGGCATTGTATTTGATGCTAAACACGACCGCTTGATTGTGTCAGATGTGGGGGACGCCAGTGTTGCGGATGACGGCCAGATTTTCGTCTTGTCGGGTGCCAGTATGGCCAATGGTATGGTTGAGCCAATGCGACAGATTGGTGGGCCCATGTCAATGCTGGGCAATCCGGTAGACATTATTTTAACAGGCACAACGTTGCGCGTTGCAGAGAAGTCAAACAATGCGGTACTGGTGTTTAGTAATATCTATTCGGGAATGAGTGGTGACATGGCACCGGATTTGGCGTCTGCTTCAGTAAAGCCAGAGTCGTTGGCAGAAGTTACGGCTATGCCAACGATGTACGATATTTCAGATAACGCACTAAATACCGCGTCTCTGCTTGGTGTAGCGGTTTCGTCTAATCCGGCATCAGGGGCGACCACCGGAGAAGTGGCTCAGTTTAGTGCAGTGCTTAACGCCCAAACCAAAGCGTTTAATTTTGGTATGAGCATAGAAAGCGTAACTTATGATCTGCAAGGCGATGCTTATGCCACATTTGACGATCCGGTCACATCGATGGGTGGGGTATTAATTGGAAGTCGTATAGCCAGACATCGCGATGGTGAAATGTACTCTGCAATGCAAGATCGTATGATCATGGGGGCAAATACTGGCCTGGTAACGCCCAAAGGACTGGATGTAAATTCTGAGCACGGGTTAATTTTTGTGGCTGAACTGGATGCAACGGCACCAGGTATATTTATATTTTCCGGCTGTGCAGAAGGTGATGTTATGCCTTTACTTAAACTTATTCCTGCCAATGGCGCACGTCCATGGGATGTGGACTATGACGCTGC
>NZ_JBLBUE010000057.1:0-19669 GCF_047290655.1 Alteromonas sp. AMM-1
TACGCCGCAGAGTATTTGCAGTAAGCCCGCGAGTATTACCGCGGCAAATAAATACTGCACACCGTGCTGGCTAACCAGCGAAACCATTACCACCGCCATGGCACCGGTTGCACCGGAAATCATACCAGGGCGACCGCCGATGGCAGACGTGATCAAACCCATCATAAAAGCGGCGTACAGGCCAATCATTGGCTCTACACCTGCCACAAAGGCAAAGGCAACGGCTTCTGGCACCAGTGCCAGCGCTACCGTTATCCCGGATAGCACATCGTTCTTGATGTTGCTGTCTTTACTGGAGATTATGTCAAACATGTTTGCTTCTTCAGTGGGTGATTAAAAAACGGTCGGCGATCCTACCACTGCCAGGCGAATTTGTCCTTTAACAGTTTGTTAATAAATGCCGCCTGAACTTGACCAGCCACCTGATATTCGATTTACTGGCAGCGAATAAACAACCTGATCGCATCTTATGGATATTAAAGAGTACATCGACCATTTCCCTGAAATCGCCCAACGCGAACGTCACGAACAGTTTAAAATACTTGAGCAAGCAAAGGCCGCAGCTTTTACGCCTTCTGCCCTGCGCAGCTATACCCTTTACAGCTGGTTAATTCCGTTGCTGTGGATTGTTGGTATTGGCGGTGTGCTTTACGTTGCGGTGGGATTTGCCAGTTGGGTGCCTGTGGTAGCCCTGATTGCGGGATTAGTTATTTCGCGCATCATGATCAACAACCGCCGGGAAGCCCTGATGCAAAGTGGATTAAAGGCCGTGTTAAAAGACGCACCACAATGATAGTTGTTATTTTTCGCGCCACCGTTAAACAGCTCGATGACGAGTATTTGCAACAAGCAGGCAAACTGCGCCAGTTGGCTTTAGACCACTACGGTTGCCTCGAATTTACCGCGCTGTGTGAAGGCGACAAAGAGATTGCGTTATCCTACTGGCCAGACGAAGACAGCGTAATACGTTGGAAAAACGATCCGCTTCACAAAGCCGCCCAGCAGCAGGGAAAACAAAACTGGTATCAGGATTATCAGGTGCAGGTGGCCAGTATAAATCGCGAGTATACCTCGAGCTAGCCACCTATCCAGTTATCATACAGAAACGTTTTATTACAATGCTTTATCGATATTAATCAACGCATTGGCGAACGTATCGATTTCCGCTAACGTAGTAAACACCTGTGGCGTAACACGAATATTACAGCCACTGGCGAGATCCTGGCGCACCACTGTAAATACGCCAAACTCGTTTTCCAGGCGTTGTTGAAGCGCCGAGACCTGCGGCTGGGTCACCTGGCCTTTAATTCTGAATCCCCCCATACCTGAACTACCGTCAACGTCGGCTGCACCCAGCACTTCAATGTTTGGCAGCGTGTTCGCTACATCAACCCAGCGGCTGCGCAAATAACGTAACCGCTCAGCTTTGTTTTCACCCCCAATGGCAAAATGAAATGCAATGGCGTGGGGCACTGCAAGAAACGCGGCGAAGTCAGACGTAGCTATATGCACTCGATTCTGTGCTGATTCATTTCCACCTGCCTCTCCCGGGAACGGTGAAACTCGCTCAAGTGTGCCTGCCTTCATGTACAAAGCACCCACGCCAACAGGCGACCCAATCCACTTGTGCAAGTTAAATACTGCCCAATCTACGCCAAGGTCGTCCATTTTAAAATTAACCAACCCCCAGGATTGCGCGCAATCGCAAATTACATCAATCCCCTTTGATTTAGCCAGCGCCGCAATTTCCTTTACGGGCAACGTTAAACCGTGTTGGTTGCTGGTATGAGTTAACAACATCAGCTTTAAATTTGGATGTTGTTGAAATGCAGCGGTATAGGCATCAATGAAATCCTGCTTGCTACCGGATGAAGGCAAGGATAGTGCGATACCTTCCACTTTGTGTTCATTGGCTAGCCATTGCATCATGTGCTGAAAACTCGGGTAATCAACATCGGCCCAAAGAACAGCGTCCTGTTTTTGCAATCCTTTATACTGAGTAATCAGATTCACAAACGATTCGGTGGCATTTCGGGTTAACGCAATTTCGTTTACTTCTGCACCTAACGCCCTGGCCACAGTTTGTTTCACCTGCTTAAAATTATCCGACCAATGTTTTCTGGCGTACCAGGCCATTTCCTGATTTATCTTCCGGGTCAATCGAATGTATTCGTCTTCGACCGGCAGTGCCATTTTCCCCCAATAGCCTTGTTCAAGGTTGATGGTATCAGTTCCCTTCAGATAATAACGCGACACTTTGTTCCAATAAGACTCATCACTTGCCACTGCTTGAGGTGATGCATTGGTGTGAAGTAAATCTACAAGTTCATTTATTGTTGAATCCTCACCGCTGGCGAATACTGAATGAGATAATCCACCAAGTGATAGCGTGGTAAATGTTTTTAAAAGTTGTCGCCGGCTCTGCATGCTTATCTCCTGAAATTGTTACTTTATAACATCAGGTATAACGCCGCTTATGTAAATATAGTCAACGACCTATCCTCGTTGAATTGCAGATATATAGGACAAATCAATAGGCTTTAGGTGATCAGGTACATCAATAACACTGATAATGTGAAAGGTTCAGTGTTAAGCTACGAAGTAACCTTTTCCGAACCACCAAACTATTCATGCAGTCCTCCACTATCGATTTTGCGATCACCGTTATCGGGCCCGTACTGGCGTTGCTGGTAATGGGTAACGTGTTAATCCGCGTCAAACTGATCAACGACGAGTTTGTTGCAACGGGATCCAAACTGGTATTTACCGTTGCCCTGCCCGCGTTGTTGTTTTTATCAATCAGTCAGGCTGATTTCAGCCATGCCGCAAATCCATTGCTTATTGGTATCGGGCTTGCCGGCACCCTGGGTTATTTCCTGGTGTTTATGGGATTAAGTCATGTGCTGGTTGCCAACCCTAATGCAAAAGGCGTGGTTACCCAAGGCGGCTTTCGAGCCAATATGGGGATCATTGGTCTGGCTTATTGCGCCAATACCTATGGCAGCGATGGACTCGCCGCGGCTTCGGTGTATCTGGGTCTGGTAACTATTCTGTTTAATGTATTGAGTGTATTTGTTTTAAACTTCTACCAGGAAGGTAAGCGCTCACTTACAAAGCAACTGTCCGGCATTGTTAAAAACCCGCTGATCATTGCTATTTGCTGTGCACTGCCGTTCTCGTATTTCAACTGGTCACTGCCGGGCATTGCCATTACCACCGGTAAATACTTCGCGCAGTTAACACTGCCACTGGCGTTACTTTGCACGGGAGCATCACTGCAATTTCGATCGTTCAGCGATGACTGGTTTAACATTTCCTTAAGCACGCTAAGTAAGTGTGTGTTGTACCCGGCTATTATGGTGGGGATTGCCTATTTTGCAGGTTTACAGGGTATGCCTTTGGGCATTGTACTGCTGATGGCGATTTCGCCTACGGCCGCCGCCAGTTACGTTATGGTACGAAGTCTGGGCGGCGACCACCGGCTGGCAGCAAGTATTATTGCAGTTACCACCCTGCTGTCGTTACCGGTGACCATTGTAGCGTTTGATCTGTTGGCGTCGCGGAACCTGCTGTAGCTGCTAGCCTGATTTACTGCCACCGCGACAGGCCGGAGAAGCAAAGGATTGCTCGCCACGGGCAGTCCATTCCTGAGGTGTGTAAGTATGTAACGCCAGCGCATGCACCGGTCCGGCTAATGCGTCAGCCAGCAAGGCATTAACTTGTCGGTGCCGGGCAATCAGGCGCTGCCCCTCAAACGCATCTGATACAATCGTTACCTTAAAATGACTTTGAGCACCGGGCGCGACATTGTGCTGATGGCTTTCGTCCTGAATATCCAGAAATACCGGCTGAAGGTGTGTATTGAGTTGCGATTCAATAAAAGCATTTACTTGCATAAGTGAGGAGCAATATAGCGAAACGTGAGGTTGATTCTACCATCAATGACTTTGCGCGTCTTGCTCAACCCATGATGATAAAAACGTTGTGTTTGACCCGCCATTACCAGCAAACTGCCATTGGCCAGTTGCATATCGGTGCGCTCACCACTGGGTAAATGTTTAAAACTGAATTTGCGTTCAGCGCCTAACGAAATGGATGCGATCACCGGTTCGGGCCCGAGCTCCGGCTCGTCGTCAGCATGCAGCCCCATGCCGTCTTGTCCGTCTCTGTACCAATTAGCCAGCACGCAGTTAAATTGTGTATCCAGCTCGCGAGTAAGCCTCTCCCTTAATGAGTCTAACAAGGGGGTGAACGGATGAGGTATCATACGCAAACCTGAGTAGGTATATTCACAATGCGCTGCACCATGCCAGCTTTGCAGGCGTGGAATCAATACCGATTTACCGTACAATTTGATAGTATCCTGCCGCCAGGGCAAGCTTTGCTGTAATTGAGCATGTAATGTTAATGCTTCTTGCTCACTCAGCCAGTCCGGCTGGTAACTCACCCGGGCATCTCTTAGCGGCAGTGCTTTGAGCCCCTGGGCGGGCGAGAGAAAAAGATCAGACTGCACAGTATTTAACACCAAGATAAAATGCGTTCATGAACACAGAGTTTACACTATTTGACCGGCAACTAACCTTGATTCGTTATCCGGCCAAACACCAACATAAAAGCCTGCAGGCCTGGGACAGTGCCGACGAGCTGCTCATCGAACACCTGTTAACCGAACAGAGTGTACCTGTAGGTCAGCCTTGGATAATCATGAATGATGATTTTGGATCACTCGGTACCTTTTTTGCTGAACAACAACCTGTTTGGGTAAGTGACTCTACCATTGCCCGTTTATCGCTGAGCGAAAACCTTCAGGCTAACGCATGTAACGCGATCTCTGCGATTGATTGCCTTACCGCACTGCCAGCCGCACCGGCTCTGGTGCTCATTAAAATCCCGCGCACGCTGGCCTTGCTGGAACACCAGCTTATTCAGCTACGCAGTGTTGTTATGCCAGACACCCGTATTATTGCGGCGGCAAAAATTAAATCGGTTACCCGGGGCGTATTGGATTTATTTGAAAAATACCTGGGCCCTACAAATACCTCACTGGCAAAGAAAAAATCGCGCCTGATATTTTGTTCACCCGATCCTGTCAGGCTCAGCAGAGAGATGGCTTCACCTTACCCCACTGTTTGGCAGTGCAAATTACCCACGGGGAACAGTGTAAGCGTTAGCAATCACGCTAATGTATTCTCGCGTCAGTCTCTCGATATTGGTGCAAGATTACTGCTTGAGCACATGTCAGTTGCCAATCATGATCACGTTGTGGATTTGGGCTGCGGCAATGGTGTGTTAGGTTTGAATGCGCTGACGCTGGCCCCCCAGAGCTCCGTAACGTTTGTAGATGAATCCTACATGGCAATTGAATCGGCCCGAGACAACGTCGCAGCGAATTTCCCCCATCAACTGGCGCAGTGCCAGTTTGTGGCAAGTAACTGCCTGGAAGCCTTGTTGAACCGTTCGGACAGACCAACGGTTACCAAAGTATTTTGCAACCCGCCATTCCACCAGCAAAATACCATTACCGATCATATTGCCTGGCAAATGTTCCATGATGCCTACGAACTGCTAAACAAAGGCGGCCATCTGATAGTGGTAGCCAACCGGCATCTAGATTATTACCCTAAACTCAAGCGCTTGTTCGGTGGTGTAACAACCCTCGCTAACGATAGAAAATTTGTTATTTACAGCGCCGCTAAACGATAAGGAATCCCTATGCTTAGAACGCTATTTTTGTGTTTTGCGTTAATTTCATTGCCAGTATTGGCCGCCAAACAGGCTGATGACGGCTCGCAAATTCAGCCCGACAACTACTACCCCAAAGTAAAACTGGAAACGTCCATGGGTAACATTGTTATTGAACTGGACCGACGCAAAGCGCCTATTACAGTGAACAATTTTCTGCGCTATGTGGATAAACGCAGTTACGAAGACACCATTTTTCACCGAGTTGTTCCCGGGTTTGTGGTACAGGGTGGGGGTTACACCGTCGATTTTGAGGAAAAGCCCTCGTTTCCTGAAATTTACAATGAATCCGGTAATGGCTTAAAAAACTCTCTCTACTCGGTAGCCATGGCGCGTCAAAACGATCCGCATACTGCTACCCGCCAGTTTTTCTTTAATCTCGATGAGAACGACAGTCTGGATCCTGGTAAAAACTGGGGCTACACCGTTTTTGGTGCAGTGGTAGAAGGGTATGAAGTGGTAGATGCCATGGGTGCAGTAAAAACGGAGTACAAGGCCCTGCTCGGCTTTGCCGATGCCCCTGTTGAACCCATTATTCTGCACAAAGTGACCTTGCTGCCTGAACTATAAACTTGTATTTGTTAACCATTCGCTGGCGAAAGTGATTCGGCTTTCGCCACTTGCCTTTGACTTATACATGGCCTTATCGGCCAGACTGACTAAATCGGCTTCATTATTTGCATCGTGCGGAAAACACGACACACCAATACTTGCTCCAATTTCAACTACTAATTCATGAATTAAATAAGGTTTGCAAATTTCTCGCAAGATTTTTTCAACCAGTGCTTTGCACTGTTCAAAGTGAGAGACATCGGTAAGCAATAATGTAAATTCATCGCCGCCTATTCGGGCAACAGTATCAGATTCTCTCACGGCATCGCGCATACGCATTGCAACACGTCCCAGTAGCACATCGCCAAATTTATGCCCGTGTTTATCATTTACCTCTTTGAACCCATTAAGATCAACAAACAACACGGCCATTTTCTCACCGCGCCTGATAGAACGCTTTAGTTCCTGCTCCAAACGATCATTAAATAAATGCCGGTTTGGCAAATTGGTCAGCTGATCATGGTAAGCCAGTTGCGTCAGCTCTTGCTTTTGCGCGACGGCTTCTGTGTCATCAATAACGGTATACACCTTAGCAGGCTTGTTATTGAGCGATACATTGCTGATTTCAATTTTACAGTGGTAGCGCTCCCCCTGCTTTTTAAGTCCAAACGGTTTACCTTCAAATTCCCCCAGTAATACCGATAACTTTTTGTTCAGTAACTCTTTCTGTGAAAAGCCACTCATTTTAGCCATTACCCTGTTAACGCGAACAATTACCCCGTTTTGGTCAACAACTACGATGCCACTGGCAATGCGATTCATAATATTGTCGATTAAATCGAGGGTATGGTGTGCTTTGCGCACTCGGAGACGATACAAAACAATTGCAACAGAAAAATTGATCAGCGCTAACAGGAAAGCCAGGCCCTGAAAGAAGCGAATTCGCTGGGCTTCAAGTTGAGTGTCATGCTCAAGTTCTATAGTAAGCCCATTCATTAGCGCCAACAGGGTGAGGTTTTTTCGCTGCGCGACATCATTTGCCTGTTGCAGTAATGCGGTGTCGAACTCCCGCCCGATTAGCTGGCGAATTTTTTGCCGCAAAGGCGCCCATTCCAACAGTGCCTGATTCATAATTGTGCGGGTTTCGTCACCGGTAAGTGGCTCGATTTGAATCATTTCCGACTCAGCAGACAACGTCCGCCCTCCGCGGTGAAATGCATCAAGGGTCAAATCAAATCGATTAAACGTATCGCGCAATTCTTCCAGATACTCGGAGTATTGCGCTTCGTCACTGACCGTTTTATCCATGAGCAGCAGTGTTTTGACCATGCGCTGACTTAACATGCGCTGGCGGCCAGACAGGTTAATATTAATTGCCTGTTGTTCGATGCGATACGACAACCACACGTTTAACGACAACGCAATAAAATCAAACAGCAGAAACAATACAATGGCCAACACGGTGAGCGCATGCCCCTCGCGCCGATTAGCGGAGAACAGAGATTGCTTGATGCCAGAAATCATGGCCACTAGTGCATCCCTCACTAGGTTGTGGAAGTAAAATCTTTTGCCAGCACTACTACTTAGCTTAATGCTGGCGTTCAGAAACCAGGGTACTTAAACTATAGCGTATATTATTTATACTGCGCTTTGGGATGCGAAATTTCAAGAAAGAATCGGTTTCTCAGGGCTAAAAACCCCACATACCAATATTATCAATTTTCAATCTGCGCGGTTGCTTAAGCAAATACACCACCATATTCGCAATATCCTCGTTCTGAATCAGTCCCGAATCAATGGCGTCCCCTGGTTGCTTACCTGATTGAATTAATGCCGGGTTCAGGGAATGAACGTGAATACCATACTCTCGAACTTCTTCCTGCAGCGCTTTACCCAAACCCACCATGGCAAACTTGGAAGCACAATACACGCCGGCTTTTGCATAGCCGTTTAAAGCAGCCTGCGAAGCAATATTCAGAATATACCCTTCGCGATTGGCAATCATGGCGGGCACGGTGTGTTTACACATCAGAAAAGTGCCTTTCACATTGGTATTCATTACCTCGTCCCAGTCAGCTTCACTGGTTTCCCACACTCGGGTTTCCTTACCGAAGCCGCTGTTATTGATTAGTACGTGAATATCACCAAAGCGATTGATTGCCTGCTCCACAAACCGGCTGGTCTGTTGAGCATCACCAACGTCGCACACTACGCCCAAAATGCGCTCGCCAAATTGGGCCGATAAATTGGCAACCGCGTCTGTGATGGTTTTTTCAGTACGGCCACAAATTGCTACCTGCATGCCTTCTCGCAGCAACGTTTCGGCAATGGTGTAACCCAGTCCCTTTCCACCGCCGGTAACAATGGCCACTTTATCGTTTAAATTATATAACTCTGACATAGCGCTATGCGTCCTGTTTGATTCTGCTTCTGTGGTGTTGAATTACGTTCTGGAATTCCATTTTTAACCACCGGGTTTGGCGTTGTGATGAATCGCTATCGCACTTTGTGCGGGCACGGCAACCTGAATTCTGCCGCGTTCATCCACCAGCACTTCCTTGCCCCGGCATTGCCCCGTTTTGGCATCCGGTTTACCGCTAAGTATGTTGCAATAACGTCCCGGCGCCATTGATGACTCAAGGGCGGTACTAAGAGTCGTATCCCCAGCATTAATGACAACAAACCCGGCGCTACCCCGCCCAAAGGCAATTTGGTTGCCGCCGTTATCCCACCAGTTGGTTACCATTTGCTGGTCAGCCGTATTGCGTCGAAAGTCTACTGCCCCCACGATAACCGGGCGCCGGTGCTCGCACTGCCATGTGTCTTCAAAGCAGGCTGGCTGGCTACTCGCGTGAACAGCTAACGAAGGCGGCCCCGCGTCGGTGTCACCTTGAAAAGCATAACTCGACATGACTTTGGGATACCCATAAGGCCAGCTGAGCATAAACACATTCGCTAAATCGTACAATGCGCCATCCACAAAGGTAATAACGTGTCCGCCACCACCATGCCCGCGCTGATTGTCGTGGTTATCAACAAAGACTACCGCGTCGCCTGATGCCAGCCAATTGTCGGTTGCCACGGCATGTCGCAATGACGCTAATGTGCCATTGCCAAATGCCTCGCCAATGGCCAGTGAATAGTGAAACTCTGTGACGGCCCCATTACCGGTGTACTCAGATGCCCGAATAGGTTCGCCACCCTGATCAATGACTTCCTGAAATACCCAGGGTGCGCCTTGAACCTGCGCCAGTATGTGTTTGATGTCGTTTGCGGCCATATGCTTGGACGCGTCGATGCGAAATCCGGCTACGCCAATGTTCACCAAATCACTTAAATAAGCCGCAATGCGCGCCTGTACATCAGGCGCTTCGGTTTTTAAGTCGGCTAACCCCACCAGCT
This sequence comes from Alteromonas sp. AMM-1, assembly GCF_047290655.1. Taxonomy (NCBI): domain Bacteria; kingdom Pseudomonadati; phylum Pseudomonadota; class Gammaproteobacteria; order Alteromonadales; family Alteromonadaceae; genus Alteromonas; species Alteromonas sp. AMM-1. The sequence goes on from NZ_JBLBUE010000057.1 coordinate 9,697, forward strand.
CACATTGCTGAACATTGTTTCGGTCGCGGTAGTTGGTGATCCCGCAATCGGGGTGAAAATCACCAGGGGTATAGTCTGGAAACTGCTTTCGGGTAAATGGGGTGCCCGTTAAGCTCCTGCCACTACCTGCTGCCATGTGATTGATCACAGCATCCACGTAAATATCAACACCGGCCGCGTTACAGCGCTGTACCATATTGGTGAATTCTGCGCGATCACCACTACGGCTAATCAGTTCGTAACTCACCGGTTGGTAGCGCGTCCACCATTGGGGGCCAGCTCTATGCTCACTGGGCGGCGACACTTGCACTGCGTGGTAGCCATTGGGGCCCAAAAAGTGCTCACACTCAGTAGCAATATCGGGCCAACGCCATTCAAAAAGATGCACGAAGGTGTCGGCCTGTACGTCTGGCTTAACTTGCGCGAGAGGCTTTGCTTGCAGTACGGTTGGAAAGCAGCAGGTAAATAATAAAGCCATACAACCAAACGAACGAACAAAAGCAGTAAACATGATATGTGTTCCGAGCAAAATAACAGACGCTAACCCTAGGCTGGAAAGCCCTTTCACTCAATAAGAATACGTATGCAACATGATTGTAACAATCGGGCTCGGGCAAGCTAACACCAATACCCACTTAACGCTGACGTCTATTTGGTTTAGAGTGAGCGAACAGTTCAGCAATGAGTATTGATTTTACAGGGAATTGAATTAACTAATGATTAGATGTTTTGTATTGTGCTGTGGCCTTTTTATCGCCATTTTTGCGCACGCGGCCAAACCAGACTTTTTTACTGATGAGATGGACAGTGAATACCGCGCGCTGCTTAAACACATAGACACCCTTCTGCCCCAAACCAATTTACCGCTTGCGTACCTGCCTTCTTTTACCCCATTCAACTTATTGGAAATCCGGCCCACTAAGTTTACCCGTAACGAAGACAAACAAGCCTTTGCGAATTTCAGCTTTGGCGTATTCGGCAGCCGAATGCTAAATGTGACCCGCGAACAATTGCCTCAATTGCCTGCGCTGACTATTTGCAAAAAGCAGGATTGCACTCAAGAACGAATCGATTACATAAAACGCTTTATTGCTGATTCCGCAGACGACATTGCATTATTACGCCAAAATGCCCAGGTATTTATTGTTCAGCAAACTGCGCCAGAGGTGTTTAGGGTAAATAACACGTTTTATAGCCCCACACAGCTGATCACCTATTATCCGTCGGAGAAGGCCGGGTTTGTACCGTCGGCTAATTTTCAAATGGCTAGTCCGGATGAGGCACCGGATTTGCTGTTACTGGCCAATACCACCGTTCAGCTCAGAGAGATGATGGCCAGCCACAAGGTAGCAGCCATCGCTAAAATAAATGAGCAGAGCATAAACATTGTCTTTGGTGGCATCGCAGATAATCACTGGGGGGCTGTGCTGTTTCATTCAACGGCCATTCCCGCCTCCGGCGACTACAATCACCTGGGGCTCCAATACGATATCGTGCATAAAATCTCAGACAACAGCTTTTACTATCAAACGAATTAATACCAATTCGCATAGCAGAGTGCCCGAATAAACCGGGCTGGTTCACACTAGGCTTTCTTTTTAATCTGCTTTTTCAGATCACTGAGCAGGGAGGCGAAACGCTTGTCGTCTTCCCTTTTAATGCTGGCAAGGGTAAATTTGGCTTTTTCTATCTCGTTAATGTTGAGCTGAAGCTCTGCCAGACGCAGATAGGCCCAATTCAGCCCCGGTAGAGATGCGGTATCGATGTTGGTGGCGGTGTATTCACTGATATATTGTTCCAGCGCCGCAATGCCTGTTTGGGCATTTTCACCACTTTTTACTGCCAGTAAGCCCAACCGGTATTTGCCATACAGCAAATAACGCTTGTTCTCTTCATAAGCGTCCCATTTATCTGACGCTTTATCATCAATGGTGTTAACTTCGGCAGTTAATAGCACAGACAACACATTGAAGGCATCAGAGTAGCGCTCAGCCAGCAAATAGTGCGTTCCCAACTCTAAGCCTGCACGTATTTTTGTATCGTCCTGAGCAATTAGCGCTGTATAAATGGCGCTGGCTTTGTCTTCCTGCTTGTCCTGAAGATAATAGGTTGCTTTAGCAAACTGCCCTTCCTGAGGATCAATACTGGCAATCTTGTCGGTAAGCTTTTCCGCTTCTTTCATGTCGCCACCCGCTATCGACGGCGCCATTAAATGAAACTGCATCAGTGCCTGATATACTTCCACGTTGTCGGGTGCTAGCTCAACGGCGGTTTCCAGGCTCAGCTTCGCTTTGCTGGCATAACCCAGCGCGGAAAAAATACTGTTGGAGGCTTGCGCGCCCATTACACTGGCGTGCATGTGGTAAGCCCGGTAGTCTTTGCTATGTGCGGTAATGAACTCTTCGGCCGCGTCTTCGGCGTCATCCGGATCGGTATTCATCAGTGCGGATATGAGCAAATTATATTGCTCGACTGTTTTGCCTTTTACAGCTTCCAGTGCGGATATTACGTATTCAAAATCCCCTTGTTTTGCGTGTTCAGTCAACACTTCAATACTGGTGTTGTCAGTATTTGGCAAAGCCTGTGCACTGCAAGATAACAATGCCACGGCGGCAAACAGCAAGTGACGCGTAGTTTTAAAAACACTCATTTCAAATCCTTTTGTTCTATGCGGAATCAGTTAATCAACCGGAGGGAGTTAATCCTGTATGCACACTTCGACCAAGGATAGTTGAGAAAGTGCACTTGCCATTAAATTAAACGCGCGCAGGTTAACAAAGGCTGAGTAACACTGTTCTTCCGCTAACGTTTAACCAATTTCCAGTTTATACCGACTCACCAGACATCACAGCTATTTAGCGTAAGAAGCGCCTTGGTTATCAATGGAGATTAAAAAGAATTGATGTGCGGGCACACCGCGCTGAAAAAACTTACCCATGGACGTAAATCCGGCCTTTTCCAGCAATTGCAACGACCGCTGATTGTCACAACGGCATATAGCGCTTATCTGCCCATGCAGATTGTGTTGTTTTGCCCATTTAAGCGCCAGGGTAGCCGCTTCCAGCGCCAATCCCTGCCCCCTGCCATGAGGCAGAAACGCGTAACCTAAATCAGGGCAAGCTAAAAACGACCGCTGTAAAAAGCCGCACAGCCCCACCCGGCTATCGCCTTCAACAACATCACTTTCCACCACCCACAGGCCGTATCCCTGCTGGCTGAAGCTATTGTGCGAGGTATCGATATATTGTCTGGCCTGGTCGGGATCTTTAACGCCGCGATCGCCAATGAAATACAACCAGTCCGGATCGCTGGTAATTGCCAGTACAAAGTCTACATCGTCAGCAGTAAGCTGGCGAAATCGCAAACGCGCAGATTCAATAACCGTATTCATGCAATAGTCCATCTATGATGTTCTGGGCAGCACGGCTAACGCTAGCTGCCCTGGGATATTCTGGCGATTCACGATCGTTTATTCGGGGATGCTCCCAACAAGCAGTTAACTGAATAAACTCGCGGGCGATGGCTTCGCCCCCCAGCTCCAGACACCCCGCCAGACAGGTATCCACGTAACTCTGATAAACCGGAAAATCATTATCGGCTGGATGGATTTGCAAGGTCTCGCATATCCACACTTGTCTTTCAGATAACCAGGACACCAGCGTTTCATTTACGGTATCGTCATAAGGCAAACGAAGCTGGTCAGTGCTCACAGGGGTAAACCGGTAGTCCTGTTCGCGCTGTTGAATACTGGGATCAAGGTGAGAAGGGACTAACTGTGCATTTAACCGCGCGTTTGCACATTGATATGCGCCAACATAGGTTTGCTGTTCTGGCAACGAGCGCGTTACCCACGCCCGTTCAAACCCAAGCACACTCACTGCAATACCATGATGGGGAATGTTGGAGTGGCGGTTGCGCGAATCGGCATTCATCAGGCTACCGTACCCCAAAATGACATGAGGTTCATTAATGGCCTGCAACCAATTGGCTAACACCGCCGGCGTCATTGTTTACTCAACTAGCCAAGGGTGCGCTGTCGCACTATTTCGTACAGGCATATGCCGGTAGCCACCGACACGTTCAGACTCGACACACTGCCAGCCATGGGTAATTTAACCAGCTCATCGCAATGTTCACGGGTAAGGCGGCGCATGCCTTTGCCTTCTGCGCCCATTACCAGTGCAGTAGGACCGGTGAGTTTGCAATCGTATATCAGCTGTTCTGCTTCGCCAGCGGTACCTACAACCCACACGCCTTTTTCCTGAATGTGTTTAAGCGTACGCGACAAGTTAGTCACCTGAATAAAAGGTACAACTTCAGCGGCTCCACACGCTACTTTGCGCGCCGTAGCCGTTAAGCCGCCGGATTTATCCTTAGGCACGATAACCGCATGCGCCCCGGCAGCATCTGCAGTTCGCAAGCATGCACCTATGTTATGCGGATCGGTTACACCGTCCAAAAATAGCAGCAGCGGTGAATCGGTATTGTCCAACAGGTAATCCAGGTCACTTTCATCCAGGGTTTTCGCAGGCTTCGCCCGGGCAACAATGCCCTGATGCTGTTCACCGCTTACTTTGTCATCCAGTACCTTGCGGTTGCAAAACTGCACTGACACGCCCATTCGACGGGCTTCGTTTACAATAGATTGCAGGCGTGCGTCATCACGGCCTTTTAACACCAGAATTTCAATCAGGCGTTCGGGTTCTTTGTCGATTACTGCCTGCAGTGCATGCAGGCCATATAGCCACTCTTGTTGTGCCATTAACGTCGCTTACCTTTGTTTTTATCGGGTTTCTTCGAGCCGCGTTTTCTTGGTGACGGGGCTGATTTGGGCGCACTTCGACTACCTTTGACGTCGGTTGTTTTGCGAGGCTCCCGTTTTTTGGTTACTTTCACTTTTTTGCCTGTGGTGGCTTTTACCCATTTGCTGTCGAGGATTAGATCAATTTTACGCTCGTCCAGATTCACAGCGGCCACTTTTACCAGCAGCGGATCGCCAAGGCGGTATTGTCTAGCACCGCTGTCGCCCGCCAGGCATTGCTTCACATCATCGTAGCGATAGTAGTCGTCATCGAGCGAGGTAATATGCACCAGGCCATCGATATGGTATTCGGTGATGCGTACAAAAATACCAAAGCCCGTTACCGAACTCACTACACCTTCAAAGGTCTCGCCTACATGGTCCTGCATAAACTCGCATTTTAGCCAGTCTGCTACGTCCCGGGTAGCGTCATCGGCACGGCGCTCGGTCATTGAACACTGCTCACCGAGCTGCTCAATTTCTTCTGCACTGTAGGCTTTTGCGCCACTCACGTGCTGCCCTTTCTTCTTAAGAATCGCTTTGATGGTGCGATGCACCACTAGGTCAGGGTAACGGCGAATGGGAGAGGTGAAGTGCGCGTAAGCGTCCAGTGCCAAACCAAAGTGACCGATATTCTCACCGTCATAAATGGCTTGTTTCATAGAACGCAGCAACATGGTTTGAATCAGTTCCTGATCAGGCCGGAAGCGCGTTTTGGTAACCACATCGGTAAAGTCGGCTGGCGCTGCGCCATCGGTAATATGATGCGGAATACCAATTTCGCCCAGGTAGGCCGTAAACGCTGCCAAGCGGTCGGCATCGGGCTTATCGTGAACGCGGAACAGAGCATGGGCCTTGTTGGCTTCAATAAATTGCGCTGCACTCACGTTGGCCATGATCATGCATTCTTCAATGAGCTTATGCGCATCGTTACGCTCAATGGGCACAATGTTTTCAATTTTGCGTTGAGCATTGAATACAAACTTACTTTCCTGCGTTTCAAACTCAATGGCCCCGCGCAGGCCCCGTGCTTTTTTCAACGCGCGATATAAATTGTGTAAGTTGCGCAGGTGCGGCACAAACTCAGCATAGCGCTGATGAAGCTCTTTATCCCCTTCCAGGATATGCCACACTTTGGTGTAGGTGAAACGGGCATGCGAATTCATTACCGCTTCATAAAACTGGTATTGCTTGAGCTGCCCCTGAGGACTGATGGTCATTTCACATACCATACACAAGCGGTCAACTTCCGGGTTCAGCGAGCACAGGCCATTCGACAGAATTTCCGGCAGCATTGGCACCACCTGATCGGGGAAATACACGGAGTTACCCCGGTTTAACGCTTCGGTGTCGAGTGCTGTGCCCATGCGCACGTACTGGCTTACATCGGCGATAGCAACCCAAAGCTGCCAACCGCCGTCATCCAGTGGTTCACAAAATACCGCGTCGTCGAAGTCCCGGGCATCTTCGCCATCAATGGTCACCAAAGGTAACTGGCGTAAATCGACACGCCCAACTTTGGCTTCTTCGTCTACGGTATCGCCTAGCCCTTCAATCTGCCGTGTCACCCCTTTGGGCCACTGATGAGGAATATCGAAGGTGCGCAGGGCCATTTCGATTTCCATACCGGGCGCCATGTGCTCGCCCAGTACTTCAACGATACGGCCAACCGGGTTTACCCGTTTGCGCGGACGTTGTGTGATCTCCACTACCACAACATGCCCCTGACGGGCGCCATGGGTATGCTCAGGTGGAATAATGATCTCGTGATTAATTCGACTGTCGTCCGGGATCACAACCCCCATCCCGTGTTCGGTAAAGTAACGGCCAACAATGGGCTCTTTACGCGGTTCAATCACCTGATTGATAAAAGCTTCGCGCTTGCCTCTGCGATCGGTACCGCTTTCTCTGGCTTCCACAAAATCGTCGTGTAACAGATTTTGCATTTGCCCGGCACTGATAAACAAATCGCCAGACTTATCTTCCGGACGCAAGAAACCGTAGCCATCGCGATGGCCAATCACATGCCCGCGAAACAACTGCTCCTGCTGAAGCACGGCGTAACGCTTTTGTTTGGTAAACTGAATTTGCCCTTCGCGCTCCATGGCGCGTAATCGGCGTTGAATACCAATACGACTGTCTTCATCCAAGGCATTTACACTGTGACAAATATCCATGAATGACATGGGTTTGCCATATTTCTTCAGTGTTTCCAGCAAATATTCACGGCTGGCTACCGGATTCTCGTATTTGGATTTTTCCCGCTCAAAATGCGGATCTTTACTCATAGTCTATGGATCTTCCTTATAATCTGTTTGCAGTATAACAGCTTGCCTGCAATGCGTGTGTCCTTTTCTGTATAACGAATAAAAAGGCCCGCTGATTCAGCGGGCCTTATCGATATCAGTTAACAAAACTCACACTGAGTAGTACTACTGGGTTTTCATTTTACTGTGGAAAGTTGCCAGATCCGCAATCGGCTTCGCTCCAGCCAAACCTGCAAATGGTTTGTCGGCAAACTTCGTACCGCGCATCTGCACTGACACTCTGGCAGCGTCGTTGTTCAGCATGGTCTTCGCGTAGAAGTCTTTCAGTCCTTCAAGCGTTACGTTCTCTACGGCGGCAATGAGCTTTTCCTTGCTGTCGAAGTTGTAATTTTCCTTATACCAATCGGTGATAATAGGATTGACTTCGTCCTGTAGGTTCTTCGGCGGCTCTTTAAGCGTAACCAGCGTACTGGCTTTTAGCTGCTCGAACGTTTCTTCAGTCATGCCGTTAAGCTGCTCAAGGTACTCTTGCTTAAAGGTATCAAAGCGCGCTTGCATGGATGCTACGTCTTTTACCGGTGTTTGAATGTACATGGCAAAGCCAGTGTATTCACCAATCTGCACGGCTGTGCCACCCACGGCGTAAGCCAGCTGTTCTTCGGTACGCAGCTTATCAAATGCCGCTGTGCGGAAGTGTCCGCGCAGCACCGCGGCCTGAGCCTGAGCGTCAAAACCGGCTTGCGGGTGCACCGCAACATCAACAATCGCCACATCGGCTACGTCCAAATCCTGTTGCCACAACAGTTTTTCACCCGCCTGTGGTAGCCAGAAGTCTCGGTAATCATAAGCAATGATTTTACGGTCTTGTGGCAGTGCTGCAGTGATTTGCGCAACGGCATTGTTCAGGTCGTTGCTGTCGTAGTTACCAAACGCAAATACGCGTAACTGATGCTCGCCCAGTAAGGCAGGCATGAAGTCGGTCAAATCCGATGGTTTCAAGGCTTGTGCCGTTGCAATTAACGCCTCAGTGTTAAAGTTACCTTTGCGAACCAAACGGCTATACGCATCAAAAGCCTGATAAAACGGGAACTGCTTGCCTTCGTTTTGCAGGCCGCGAACGAAGCGGTCTACCGCCTGAGCAAAGTTTTGTTCGTTCACATCAACCACCAATGCTTCCAGTGCTTGCTTGAGTAATTGAGGCTGTTTATCGGTAAAGCCTGAAAGAGATAAACGCAACCCATTGCCATCCTGAAGCTTAACACCCATCCCGGCAATGTTGGCTTCTGTCATGAGTGCACTTTGTTGCAAGGCATATAAATCCTTCCAAAGCGTCGTAAGTACATTGGCTTTAATGTCGGTTTCTGCTTTGCCATTGTTAATATAAATCTCCAGCTCGCCACGCGGCTGGTCGGCAAACGCGTTGCTTGGGTAATGCCATACCTTAATGCCATCCTTGTCTACTACCAACTCTGGCTTGGCTTTGCTTGCTGTGGTTTTAATGTCAAAGTTTTCAGGTAACAGGTTATTTACTGCTGGTAACTGCAAAGGAATTTGCGGCGCTTGTTGCCAACTGGCCACTTCTTCATCGCTGATGTCGGCCACCATGTATTTGCCATCGTAGAAGTGCAATTGACTGTCTGACGGCTCGCCTTTGCTGATATACCAAATTCGCAAATGTTCAGGCGTTAATTGCGCCAGTACATCGTTAATCGATTTTGCATCGAACGCTTCGTAATAAAACGGTGACGATACGGCATATTTGGCCGGCACATTTTGCATAGCCGCTGCCAAATTAGTGACGTAACCAAATTCGTCGGCTTTTTCCAGGAAGCGGAACTGGTTATTCAGGCTGGTTTTAATTTCGCTGAAGTATTTTTCGTCCACCCCTTTTTCGCGGATCAGGTCGATGTACTGCATTACCACAGCCACAATAGCTTCACGGTTTTGCATACCAGCATCGGTTAAATCAATATCAATGCTGAATGAACCATAGTTGCCGTACATATCAGGTGAGGCACTGGCCATCAGATTCGAAATAAGTCCCATGGCTTTGAGCTGGTAAGCCGGTGTGCCAGGCATTTCTGAACCAATCAGGTAGGTAAGGTATTTGTTTGGTTTAGAGGCGTACTGATCGCTGTTATTGGTGATCGTAAAATCAATCTTCAGCTGTTTAACATCTTCGTTAGGTACATAGTGAATGCGTTTACCACCCACTTTGTCGAAGTCCAGGGTTTGGGTAACCTCCGGATCAGCAATTTCCTTGTTTTTAATATCGCCAAAGTACTGGGTTGCCAACGCTTTCATTTCGCTAAGTGGGCGGTTGCTGATCATCGCCACTTTCATGATATTGGCCGAATAGTACTGGTCGTAAAACTTCACGGTTTCAGCGTGCAGCTTGCTATCTTCTTTGTCGCCCAGGGTTTCCAGGTTACCGATTAAGAAACGGTTTGCAGGGTGGTCGCCCATCAGACTGCGAGCCAGTTTAAACTGACCAAAAAAGTCCATTTCACGGCGCATCGACCATTCGGCGTTTACGGCGTTTTTCTCTTTCTCTGTGTATTCTGGGTAAAGCTTGGGCGCTTTAAAAAAGTCGGAAAAACGGTCGAGTGCTTCAGGGTAACCTTCGTTATTTACCTTGAACATGTAATTGGTGATGTCCAGCCAGGTATAAGCATTATGCTGTCCGCCATTGGCCGTCATAAAGTCAGTGTAACCCTTGGTATCCGGGAAGCGCTCGGTGCCCAGGAACAACATGTGCTCAAGGTAATGCGCCATCCCTTGTTGCGACATCGGATCGTGCAACAAGCCAACGCTTACGCTGAGTGCGGCAGCGGATTTTTCTGCGGCGGGATCGGATACCAGCATCACTTCCACCTGGTTAGGCAGGGTAAATGTATCGTACTGA
>NZ_JBLBUE010000058.1:0-19516 GCF_047290655.1 Alteromonas sp. AMM-1
AATAAACAGGCTAATCAGCCAGTTTATGGTGACCTTACCGTGCATATCGATAGCGTCATGCTTGTCTTTGTTGGCAATCCACAAGATAACCGGCAGCACAAAACCCAGACCGGGAATAACAATACTGGCCAGTTGGCTTAAATGTATTGCCATGCAATAGGTGTTCAGGGGCATACCCCAGTATTCTTCATTTGAATTCATGTGACACTCCGTGTTTGAGTTAATCGAGTCTGATCTACTTTAACACTAGCGCCTAATGTGGGAACAGACTATAAGCAGTTATATAAAAAACTGCTCAACGATTAACGCAGTGATGTACCCAGCAACAGAACTTACCACCACAAATAGTAGTGCTTTGCCTAACAGCAGGGAACCTTGTTTGGCCCCATAAAATTTGTAGGCGTAAACCGGCACACCAATAACGGCAACAAAGGCAGCAAGCAGCGGATAAAACCGCAGGTTAGTTTTGTCGTGCTCGTGGGCATGCTGTTTACACCATACAAACAAGCCAATGCCCAAGAATAGCGTATGCGCGGCCCAGGTAATATCAGGCGTACCAAAATGAAAGAGATAATAGGTGTCTGCTGCACTGGCCACAATGTAAGAACTAAACAACACGATTAATGTAATGTAGGACGACTTCATACAATCCTTTTTTCCTTTACAACCTGAGGACGTGTGTCAGGTAATGCTAACAATACCCGATTTACTTACAATCCGCGAAATCTCGACAGAATGCGTTTATTCGGGATTTGGCATTGAGAGGTGCCGCCAAACAGCCTGATGCGGTTTCGGGCAAATAGCTTATAAAACACATCCCTTACACCACTGGAATAATACCAATTCGCATAGAAGTTTGCCCACTCAGCAGCACTGGCAGGCTTTTTAGCTAGGCTTGATTGCACAGGTTTGGTGGTTCCAAATCAAGCAAGCGTAACAACGCTAAAAAGTCTGCCAGTGTTGCCCGAAGGGAGTGGCCAAAACGACTTATATCTGTGTTGCGCCCTCTGGACATAGAATGACTATGCCTCAGAGTGCGCGTCGTGATCTAAGTCGTTTTGACTCACTCTGAGAGGGCAAACTTCTATGCGAATTGGTATAAAATGCTATGGGATGAAAAGATGTACTGATAAAGGGCTGTGATCCTTTTCGGGGTCGATTATAATGTGCGCCAAAAGAAGGAAGTCATAATGAAAACAATAGAAATAGATGATGATTTGTATGCCTTTATTGCGGGTCAAACCAAGCATATTGGCGAAAGCGCGTCGCAAATTCTGCGCCGTTTATTAATGGGCGACGAGATAGTTGCCGCAGAAGGGAATGTCGTTGCGCCAGTTGAGTCTGATTTAGCCGATGCTACTCAACCTAATGCTGAAACTGCACCAACGCCGGTTGCCGTCAAGAAAGCCCCTGCAAAATCCACCAAAGCTAAAGTTGTTACTGAGATACCTGCCGTTGTTAACGTTGTAACTGCGACGCCTGCAAATGCAGATGATGACGCACTGCTCAAGTTAGTTAACCCAACAACATTGAAACAGTTCGATAAGCGTGTAGATCAGTTTCTGTATATTCTGCAACAGGCGTTTGTATTACAGCCCGTCGAATTTGCACAGGTTGAGTCTATAAAAGGTAAAAACCGCAAGTACTTTGCCACCAGTAAAGAAGAGTTACTGGCAACTGGCAGCAGCACCAATCCAAAAGCGATCCCAGAAAGCGGTTATTGGGTAGTTACCAACAATAACACTGCTAAAAAGCTGGCCATGTTGTCGCAGGTTTTGCAGATCCTGGGATATAGCGATAAGGTAGTGGCATCCATTACTGAGGCATTTTCTGAGCAGTAATTCATTTAAACGTTAAAAGGATAATTTCATGGCGTTACACCCCGAGGCAGGCAAGGCCGCAGCAGAAGAGCAATTAATTAATGTGGCACTGCTGGTTAGTCAGTATTTCAGTTACCAACCCGACCCGAGTGACCCTGCCCAGGCAGTGAGTTTTGGTACTTCAGGTCACCGTGGTACAGCAGCAAATACGACCTTTACCGATATGCACATTGCTGCCATTTGTCAGGCGCTGGCGGAATACCGCGAGCATCAGCAAATTACCGGGCCGTTGTTTATTGGTAAAGACACGCATGCGTTGTCTGAGCCTGCCATGATCACGGCGATTGAAGTGCTCAGCGCCAATAATGTAAAGGTAGTGATTCAGCGTGCCGACAATTCGTCGAAGGGCTATACACCCACGCCAGTTATTTCGCGAACGATTATTCGTTACAACCGCGGTCGCACAGACGCTTTTGCCGACGGTATTGTGATTACCCCGTCGCACAACCCGCCTTCTGATGGTGGATTTAAATATAATCCGCCTCATGGCGGTCCGGCAGATAGCGATGTAACCAAAATAATTCAGCTGCGAGCGAACGCGTTAATTGCTGCTGGCAATAAAGACGTTAAACGGCTTGATTTAAAAACCGCCATGGCATCTGAGTTCGTAAGTGAAGACGATTTTATGATGGATTATATTGCCGACTTAGAAAAAGTCGTCGATATGAAAGCCATTGCAAAAGCCGGTCTCAAATTAGGTACTGATCCGTTGGGCGGGGCAGGTGTAGGCTACTGGCAGCATATCGCCGCGCACTATGGTCTGGATATCACAGTCGTAAATCCTAAAGTGGATCCGCAGTTTGGTTTTATGCGTCGCGACAAAGACGGCAAATTGCGTATGGATTGTTCTTCTGCCTATGCCATGGCTGGATTAATCGAACTAAAAGATAAGTTTGATCTCGCCTGGGGTAATGATCCCGATTTCGACCGCCATGGCATTGTATGTCCGAGCGGGGGCCTGATGAATCCTAATCATTACCTGGCAGTTGCTATCAACTACCTTTATCAGCATCGTCCGGAATGGCCAGCTTCGTTAAAAGTAGGTAAGACACTGGTATCGAGCAGCATGATCGACCGCGTGGTAAAAAGCATGGGCCGTGATCTGGCAGAAATGCCGGTGGGCTTTAAGTGGTTTGTACAGGGGCTGTCTGACAGTGAACTGGGTTTTGCCGGCGAAGAAAGTGCTGGTGGGATTTTCCTGCAGCGCAACGGTGAAACTTGGGCAACCGATAAAGACGGCTTTATTATGTGTTTGCTGGCTGCTGAAATTCTGGCGGTTACCGGTAAAGACCCGGGTGAGCACTACGACGCGCTTACCGCGAAGTTTGGTGCGCCTTGTTACCAACGTGTCGATGTGGCGGCCAGCCTGGAAGAGAAAGACAAATTGTCAGCAATGGATGCCAGTGTGGTGACCAGTGAATCGCTGGCTGGTGAAGCGATTACCAATGTGCAAACCCATGCGCCAGGCAACAATGCTGCCATCGGTGGGGTGAAAGTGACTACTGAAAACGGTTGGTTTGCAGCACGTCCATCGGGCACAGAGCAAATATACAAAATATATGCTGAGAGCTTTAATGGTGAAAGTCACTTACAGGATTTGATAAAAGAAGCAGAACAGCTCGTTGCTAAAATCATTAAATAACAGCTGATTTTTATGTCGGCGTTATTCATTTTTGTTAAATAAATGTAAAAATCCAGTCAAGCGATTAAAGTTTGTACTGGATTTTTTGTTTTTTAACAAAAAAATTACAAAAAAAGTTTTTTAGTGCTGCTATATTCGCTCTATGAGTTGTAAGTTAATTACATTAAGTGTTTAAACTTTGACCGATAGAGTGAGATCACCCATGAGCGGCAAAAAAGCAAATCCTGAACCAGAAATCATCATTAATAAAAGCGCGTTTAAAGCGTCGGTGGTAAAACACCTTCATTGCACCCTTGGCACTGACGAAAATAAAGCCAACAGCCACGCTTGGTGGAAAGCCACTTGTGCGGCCATGCAAGAACAAGTGCTGGAAGGGCTGCGTAAAACCCAGAAAACCCATTATTTAAACGATACCCGTGCGGTTCACTATTTTTCGGCCGAGTTCCTTATGGGACGTCTGCTTTCCAATAACCTGCAAAACTTTGGCTTATTTGATGTGGCGAATGACGCATTAAATGAACTGGGTGTCAGTTTGAGTGATGTATTGGAAGAAGAGCCAGACATGGCGCTGGGTAATGGTGGCTTGGGTCGACTGGCAGCATGCTTTATCGATTCACTGGCAACCATGGATCTGCCTGCAATTGGCTACGGCATTCATTATGAGCACGGCTTATTCCGTCAGGAAATCCAGGGCGGTGCGCAAATTGAGCGTCCGGACAGCTGGCGCGATTACGGCAACCCATGGGAAATTTGCCGTCCTGAATCCATTCAGGAAGTTTCTCTGTATGGTTATGTGGAAACCAAATACGGTGAAAATGGCCGTATTCAAAAAGAATGGCACCCTGGGCACATTGTGAAAGGGGTACCGTGGGATATCCCGGTAGTGGGTTACGGCGGTAAAAACGTAAACGTGCTCCGCTTATGGCAGAGTAAATCGTCGGGTTATTTTAACTGGGACGTATTTAATGCTGGTGGTTATGTAGACGCGCAGGTTGAAAACGTTCAGGCCGAAACCATTTCAAAAGTGTTGTACCCGAATGACGAAACCGAAGCCGGTAAAGAATTGCGTTTGATCCAGCAATACTTCTTCTGTGCATGCTCGTTAAAAGACATTATTCGTCGTTACAAACGCGCCCATGGTGATGACTGGAGCCGTTTCACTGATCAGGTTGTTATTCAGCTAAATGACACTCACCCGGCTATCGCAATCCCTGAGCTGATGCGTATTCTGGTTGACCGTGCCGAACTGGATTGGGACAGCGCCTGGGCAATTTGTACCAAGGTATTTGCCTACACCAACCACACGTTGCTGCCTGAAGCGCTGGAAAGATGGCCGGCCCGAATGATTGAAAAAATCCTGCCGCGCCATTTGGAAATCATTTACGAAATCAACCACCGCTTTATGAAAGAGGTGGACAAGAAGTGGCCTGGCAATAACGAAGTGAAAGCCAAGCTGTCGATCATTGAAGAAGGCAACGAAAAGATGGTCCGTATGGGTAACCTGTCGGTAATTGGCTCGTTTGCGGTAAATGGTGTTGCGGAAATTCACTCTAAACTGGTTAAACAAAACCTGTTCCCGGAATTTGACGCATTGTGGCCAGGAAAACTGACCAACGTCACAAACGGGATCACGCCACGTCGCTGGTTAAAAGCCTGTAATCCAGCCCTGTCTAAACTGATTGATAAGAAAGTTGGGGCAGACTGGCCATTAGACTTAAAGCAACTGGAAGGGCTGGCAAAATTTGCCGATAACAAAGCGTTCCAGAAGCAATTCATGCAGGTGAAGCAGCAAAATAAAGAAGTGTTAGCCGCAGAGATCAAGCGCTCTCTGGATTTGGATGTTGATACTAATGCTATTTTTGACGTGCAGATTAAGCGTTTGCACGAGTACAAGCGTCAGCATTTAGCGTTGTTACACATTATGGCGCTGTATCGTCGTTTACTGGAAAACCCGGATTACGACATGCACCCGCGTGTGTTTATTTTCGGTGCGAAAGCAGCGCCTGGTTATAAGCTGGCGAAAGATATTATTTTCGCTATCAATAAAGTGGCCGATAAGATCAACAATGATCCGCGTGTAAACAAGAAACTGAAAGTGGCGTTCCTGCCTAACTACCGCGTAAGTTTAGCCGAGAAAATGATTCCGGCAGCGGATGTGTCTGAGCAAATCAGCACCGCGGGTAAAGAAGCGTCGGGCACCGGTAACATGAAACTGGCGCTCAATGGTGCCATTACCATTGGTACGCTGGATGGTGCAAACATTGAAATCGCCGAAGAAGTGGGCGAAGACAACATCTTTATTTTCGGTTTAACGGTAGATGAAGTGAATGCACTTAAGAAGTCGGGTTACAAACCTTACGACTACTACTATAAAAATGCCGAAATCAAAGCGGTACTGGATTGGATGGAAACCGATTACTTCACGCCAGGTAAACCAGGCGCATTGTCATCGATTAAACAAAGCTTGCTTGATCACGGCGACCCGTACCTGGTACTGGCAGATTACGAAGCTTACTCTGAAGCGCAGAAACGCGTTGACGAAGCATATCGCGACAAAGACCGTTGGGCGCGAATGGCTATCATCAATACCGCGAAGATGGGTAAGTTTACTTCTGACCGTTCAATCAACGATTATGTTGAGCGAATTTGGAAACTGCGCTCCTGCCCGGTAACCAAAGCCTGAGTTTTACAGAAATAACCAAGCCGTTATCGGGAAACCGATAGCGGCTTTTTTTTTTTAGTATTCAGGTATGACCAGTTTGTATTTAAAGGTAGAATATCGCTTGCGCTTATTTTCCTGGTTTTCCTGTTTTCAGAATTACCACAGCCAGGTAAAAAAGGAACTATTCACTCGGGCAATTCAGCGCCACGCCTTATTGTTAACGGGGTGTAAACATTTTTGTGGTGTGAGTTTGTCAGTAAGATAAAGTCTCCTAAAGATCAATACGTTATACAATTTAGCCAATTGTTGAATACGCCTATCAAGGCACTAATACACGGGTATATATTTTTATACACAATAGTGCTTGCATAGACTTTAGTTCAGTGTTTCCATAGCCATTAATCAATAACGTACTGTTTATTCAGCTTTTTAAGGCCAAACGCGTTTTATGACCGTTTCTCATACAACATTAGCGACAATTCCAAACCGCTACGCATTCATCGACAAAATTGCGACGAGCGGCGAGCGCAATACTCAGCTATCGCTGATGCTGATTGATGTGGTGCGTTTCTCGGATGTCACTACGAGTTTTGGTATAGAAGTGGGCGATCAGTTTCTGTTAGAAATTGCCAATCGATTACAGCGTTTGTTCCATCATAACATTGAATTCGGCCGGATTAGCGGCGATGTATTTGGTGTGGTCCTGCCGGGTATTCACTCGCCGGTGGTATTGCAGCAGCAATTCGAATACCTTGTTGAACACTTTAAAACGCCCATGTATTACGATGGTCACGCGTTTATCGCTGATTTCAATGTGGGGGTAGTGAGTAAATCTCAGGGCGCTTTCGACCTGACCTTATTTGTATCCCGCGCCGAAGCAGCCCTGAAACAGGCAAAAGAAAACAAGTACGAAAACTTTTCGCTGCTCAGCATGCACGACAAAGCCGAAACTGGTCGCAGTCTTGCGTTGAAAGCCGATTTACAGCGTGCATTAGCCCGCAACGAACTCGAACTGTACTACCAGCCAAAAGTCGATCTGGCGACGCTCAGCATTGTGGGGGCGGAGTGTTTGTTGCGATGGAATCATCCCACCGATGGCTTACTGTTTCCCGGGCCGCTTATTGAAGCTGCCGAGTCGTACCACATGATGAATGAACTCGGTTACTGGACTCTGGAGAGTGCCATTCGTGGCCTGGTAGGCTTTGAAGCGAATGGACTCGATATTACGCTGTCGGTCAACATTTCGCCCACGCAGCTCTACGATACCAAGTTAATACCAACACTAAAACGCCTTACTCATCGCTATGGCGTGAATATGAAGCAACTCGAGTTAGAATTAACCGAAGACATCGCGGTGTCTAACTCGTTAATGGTGAAAAAGCAGTTAGCAGAGCTTCGGCAGCTGGGCATTAAAGTCGCCGTAGATGATTTTGGCAAAGGGTATTCTAATCTGGCATATATTCGCGATTTAGAACTGAATACGCTTAAAATCGACAAGACCTTCGTAATGGAATTAACCGATAACTCGATTAACAAAGCCATCATTGAAGCCGCAAGAATTATCGGCGAGGCTAAGGGAAGTGAAGTGATCGCAGAAGGTGTAGAAACCATTGAACAACTACATCTGTTACGTGATATCGGAATTCGCTATGGGCAGGGGTATTTGTTTTCAAAGGCCATCCCGCATCAGGCTTTTATTGCACTGGCACAACAGGATATCATTGTAGGCGACTCGCCTTATCGCCAGATGAAAGCAGTATAAACGCTACTCGCTGTAAGCTTCTCGCTACAACTGAATTTAGCCTATTTCACAAAACTGCCGTGGCTACTTTTTTCGCGAAACCTGACGCGATACACTACTGTTTTTACTCCTTATTGCACGTAATCACATGACACCAGCGTTACTGGCTAATGGCCAATTTTTACACCTTTCCCGTTTTAACCCTGAATTACTGCCATGTGGGCAAACTATTGCGCTATCCAACGGTACTCAGCTACACATTGTTGTACCTGGCGTGGTGCAGATAACACCTGCGCAGCCTTCGCCAAGTGGGCTAAAGCACATCGTATATTCCTGCGGTATTCACGGTAATGAAACTGCGCCAATCGAAATATGTTCCGATATTCTCGACGATGTGATCACAGGAAACATCGTTGTTAAACACCGTGTGTTACTGATTTTCGGCAATCTGCCTTCAATGAATATTGCAAAGCGCTTTGTTGAGGAGAATATGAATCGCCTGTTCAGTGGTGAGCACGCTAAAGGCCCCTCTAATCCGGAAAAAGAACGGGCTGCCCAATTGGAGCAGGTGGTGTCAGCGTTTTTTGCTGAAGCCGGCGATACCGACGAAAAGCTGCATTACGATTTACACACGGCGATCCGCGAATCCAAAAACGAGAAGTTTGTTGTGATGCCATTTTTAAATGATGGCCGTCATCACAGCGCGAAACAATTTGGCTTTTTACATGCTTGTGGCATCAATACGTATTTGTTGTCGTCGTCACCTACCACAACCTTCAGCTATTATTCCAGTGCCGCTCATCAGGCGAGGGGCTTTACTGTGGAGTTAGGGCAGGTTAAACCCTTTGGGCAGAACGACATGTCAAGGTTTGCCGATGCGCGTGACAGCCTAATCAAGCTGATTAGCGAAGACGATTTTGCGCCAATGGTATCACTCGACAAGCTGACACTGTATAAAGTGAATCAGGTTGTTAATCGTTACAAAGACGACTTTTCTCTGCATTTTGGTGATGACACACCGAATTTTACCGATTTTAAGGCAGGAACCTTGCTGGCCAGTGAGTCTGGTGCCCGCTACGAAGCCAAGCAGGACGGTGAAGCGATTGTATTCCCGAATGCCAATGTGGCAATAGGCCAACGCGCATTGTTAACTGTGGTACCCACGACTCTGGAGACACTGGATGTTTAATCTCGATAGCCGACTGGCTGCTGATACCCTGGTAGTAGGGAATTTACCGTTATGCAGGGTATTGCTGATGAATGACAGTCAGTATCCCTGGCTCATTCTGGTGCCGCGCGTAGCGGGTGCGGTGGAGCTGACCGATTTAACTGATGCTGACTATCAGACTTACAGCAACGAGAGCCGTTTAGTGGCAAAAGCCATACTGCAGGCTTATCCTGATGCTAAACTGAATATTGCCGCACTAGGTAATGTTGTGTCACAGTTACATATTCATCATGTCGCACGGTTCAATACTGATGTAGCCTGGCCAGGTCCTATTTGGGGAAAGTATCCGGTAAAACCGTATACTGCTGAGCAAGCTAACGTGTTAGTGAGCCAATTTCAAACGCTGTTATCGATTAAGGATTGATCATGATTTTAACTACTACGCCTGCAATTGAGGGTAAAACCATTAAGCAATATCACGGTATTGTGATTGGCGAAGCCATTATGGGCGCCAATATTTTTAAAGATCTGTTTGCATCTATTCGCGACATCGTGGGTGGGCGCGCCGGTGCTTACGAAGACGAATTGACCAAAGCGCGTCAGATTGCTTTTCGCGAATTGGAGCAGGAGGCCCGCAATATGGGCGCGAATGCCGTGGTGGGCATTGATCTGGACTACGAAGTACTGGGCGATAAAAACAGTATGCTGATGGTTAGTATCAGCGGTACGGCAGTCACTGCAGAATAGGCAACACTGCATTACAGACGCTAACAAGCGGCTGTGCTTCAGGACGTTTTTGATTTGTCGTTGTTGTCTTCGCTGGTTTTTGTGAACGCAGATGACGCAGAGTCATCTGTGTCGTCGTGCTCTTTTTCCGGCGCGCGGTAATTTGGTGGCAAGTTGAATTTGGTGCTGGATCGCAGCAACAGAATATTGCTCACTATCACTCCCAGTACCAGGGCAACAATGCCAATAATAAACCAGGTATTCATGCCTTCAGGCCTTCATTTAATACGTACCTTGGGTACAGTTCATCAAACAGGGTCAGTACTGTAGACTTACCCTGCATATCCGCATGTTCAATGCATCGCCGAAGCTGCTCAGGATTGCGTAGCGCTTCAAATTCTGCCGCTGTAGGTGCATAAGACAGATGCCATAACTCGGTGGCAACGCCGCCATTATTGCGCATAAACGGACGCATAAAACCATGCTCTGCCAGGTGATTTCCCATCCAGCAAGCCAACGCAAAGCAGGGGCCGCCATCACGGTATTCGGCATCCACCAAATCCAGCTTTCCACCACATGCATCAACAGCGGATTTATCGAAAACGTCCAAATCGGTACCCCAGTGATGACGGCTACCACCGGGTAGGGCAGACCAGGTGAGTATGGCGTACACTTTTTGCTCGTCAGTCAGGGCTGCTACGTCAAGCCGTTGTTCGTTCTCGTCGAGCAATGGCAGCTCACCTGTCCATTTGCGATTCCAAATAGACAGCTGCCGTTGGAATCCACGGTAGCTGCTGACTATTTGTATATCTTGTCCGTCTATGGCCGCATGAGACTGCATGGCTGTAAAAGCCTTGGCCACATCAGGATGCAGTTGATGTCCGTTTCCAACATCAACCAAATAAGGATTGTGTAAGCCTAGCCATGCGTCGGAATGGATCACGTTAGCAGGTGCTCCATAATGCGGTAGTAAATGCGTTCCAGATGATACAGGTCCTGAATGCGCACGTGTTCGTCAATTTTGTGAATGGAGGCGTTTACCGGCCCCAACTCTACGACCTGGGCACCGGTAGGGGCAATAAAACGACCATCAGACGTACCGCCTGCGGTGGAAAGCTCTGTGTTAAAGTCCATTTCAGCCAATATGGCTTTTTGGGCTGCTTCAACCAGGTTGCCTTTATCGGTTAAAAACGGTTGCCCGTTAAAGGTCCATTTGATGTCGTAATCCAGCTTATGACGTGCAAGCACCTCTTCAACGCGTTTAATCAATTCGCGGTCGGTCACTTCAGTAGAAAAACGGAAGTTAAAGCAAACATGCAGCTCACCGGGGATCACGTTACCTGCGCCCGTGCCAGCGTGAATGTTAGAGATCTGAAAACTGGTAGGCGGGAAAAAATCATTGCCGTTGTCCCAGTGTGCACTGGCTAGTTCCGCCAAGGCTGGTGAGGCATCGTGTACCGGGTTTTTAGCCAAATGGGGGTAGGCTACATGACCTTGTATGCCTTTTACGATTAAATCGCCGGTGAGAGAGCCCCGACGGCCATTTTTTACTACGTCACCCACCGTATTAGTGCTGGACGGTTCGCCCACAATGCACCACTTAATTTTTTCGTTACGCGCTTCAAGGGTGTCTATTACGCGCGTAGTACCGTTTATAAACGGACCTTCTTCGTCACTGGTGATCAAAAAGGCAATACTGCCATGATGGTCGGGGTAGTCAGTAACAAACTGGCGGGTTGCGGTTAACATGGCGGCCAGACTGCCTTTCATGTCAGCAGCACCACGACCATATAACACACCATCTTTCTCGGTTGCCGTAAACGGCGGTGTCTTCCACGCTGATTCCGGACCGCTGGGTACCACATCGGTATGGCCAGCAAAACAGAACACCGGGCCATCCGTACCGCGACGGGACCACAGGTTGGTTGTGTCGTTAAACACCATGGTTTCGTTATTAAAGCCAAGCTCTGCCAGCCAGTCTTTCATCATTTCCTGACATCCCGCATCTTCAGGGGTGACCGAGCGACGGTTAATTAGGTCTTTAGTGACCGCTAGTACATCACGCATTACGCAAAAATCTCTTCATACTGTGGGGCTTTGAAGCCAACATGGAAATCTTGTTCAACTAACAATAAAGGACGTTTAATCATTGCCGGATGTTCGGTTAGCAGGGCCAGAGCCGTGTCGGCGGAGACAGACGCTTTTTGTTCTTCTGACAATTGTTTGTAGGTAGTACCACGTTTGTTCAGCAAGGTTTCCCATCCCAGAGTGTTGAGGGCATGCTGCAACGTATCCTGAGGAACACCTTGTTTGCGGTAATCGTGAAATTCAAATTCCACGTTGTGATCAGCCAGCCAGGTTTTGGCCTTTTTAATCGTGTCACAATTTGGGATCCCGTACATTACTACATTCATGGAAGTGTCTCTTATTTTTAATAACTCTTGTGAGGTGCAAGTCTATATTGCCCGCTTGAGGCTTGCAAAGGATTGCTGGTTAGTGTCCATCATCAAGCGCTATATGTTATATCCCTTACGCTGTATAGAGGCTATTTGGGATGAACATATAACGTAAAAAGCAGATCGTCCAATGCACGAATACTGCCAGACGCGTGGCGCTGAATTGCGGCAAGGGGGGCCGCATTTAACAACGTGAAATACAAACAGGGTTGCTGACCCTGTTGCTTCATCCACAGGGGATCGCAGGTAAACAAACACATGCCAGCATTTACCGTATAGCCTGTACCAACATGGAATTGCAAGCGTTCGCCATGGCCGGTGAATTCGGGCAGCCCAGCCTGAAATAACAATTTGATACCTTTTGAGGTAACTGCTGTTAACGAGCCCTTAGCTGGATCGATACTGGAAACAACAAGGGAGGAAGGCGCATACACTTCGCCACGGGTGAGTTGAATGCCTATTCCTTCTCCCAGGATTCTCTCCCGGTAGAGTGCTGACGGAGAGTCTGACAACGACAAAATTGCACCGGTAGCCGGGCTTGTTATACGCAAAGCCGCTTTTTTAGCAACGGGGGCGCTATCTGTGATCCGGGTAGTAAAGCAGTAATTCATGATGATCAGGCTGTTGAAACATGGTCCAATGTATCAATAATTCCATCAAGATCCCACTGCGAAACGCTTTATTCAATGTTATCCACTATATCTGTGGATAACTTTGTTGAGTAGTTATGGGGTAAGTTGTAAGTTATTGTATTTGATTGATTAAAATGAGTTGGTTATAAACTGCACAGTTGTGTTGCGGCATAGTTTTTAGCAAATATCCACAATTTTTTATGAAAATATTCGCTGTATGTGATCTGATCCGTCGGGTAGTGCAGTGCAGATGGAACCGTTTACCCTTACCGGGTCAGTATCTGAAGCCTTGTCCACTTTTTATTGTCTTACCGGTAAACATAGTTTACCTGTACCGATGGC
The DNA here is from genome assembly GCF_047290655.1 of Alteromonas sp. AMM-1. Lineage (NCBI taxonomy): Bacteria > Pseudomonadati > Pseudomonadota > Gammaproteobacteria > Alteromonadales > Alteromonadaceae > Alteromonas > Alteromonas sp. AMM-1. The sequence continues at coordinate 13,250 of NZ_JBLBUE010000058.1, forward strand.
CGATTTACCTTACCTCTACCTTAGGATAGGATTACCCTAAATCAGACTAAATAAAAAAGGACAGAATACGTGGCCGCGCCGTTAAATATTTATGCTGGTCCCAAAGCACTAAGACAAATACAACAGCACGGTTTTAAAGCCCAACTGTTTCATCACTTTCTGGGAGCGTCTGGCGGGCCTAAGTGGTTTGTATTAGCAGGTCTCGACAGAGTTATATTCCCTGAATTGTTCTTAAAAAGCGCCCATCGGGTAAATGTAATCGGCTCGTCGGCTGGGGCATTTCGCGCTGCATGTTTTGTTCAAAAAGACCCATACGCAGCAATCAATCGCCTGGCCGAATGCTATTCAACTCCCGTTTATTCTGAGAAACCGACCAGTTGGGAAATTACCGACAAAGCCCGGGAGCTTATTCATTATGTAATGGGTAAGCAGGGGATCATTGAGGTAATGACCAATCGTTATCACAAATTACAAATTATCACGGCACGCTGCCACGGTTTAATGCAACATTACAACAAACCCAGTCAGATGGTTGGGCTTGGCATCAGTGCTGCGGCCAATCTGGTAAACCGACGATTATTGCAAAAGCTGTACACTCGCAGTGTGTTTACCGCACCCAACAGCAAATTTGAGATAATTGACCCTTATAATTTGCGTACAGAATATATCGATTTGTCGTTTAGTAACGTGAAAGACGCGTTACTGGCATCAGGCTCCATTCCACTTGTACTTAATGGAGTGCAAGAGGTTACCGAAGCGCCTGAGGGAGTCTATCGCGACGGAGGCATTATAGATTACCACTTTGATTTACAATTTGGCCCGACGTCTGGTTTAGTGTTGTATCCGCATTTTTATCCCAAAGCTATTCCGGGCTGGTTCGACAAAGCGTTAAAACACCGGATCCCCCACAAGGCGAGCTTTGACAATGTGGTAATGCTGGTGCCTTCTGAAGAATTTGTGGCAAGTCTTCCCTACGGTAAAATCCCGGATCGCAAGGATTTTGAAACGCTGGATGCAAAAACGCGTATTAAGTATTGGCAACAAGTGCTGTCTGAATCCGACCGGCTGGGCGAATTCCTGATGCAAACCATTTCCAGAGGCGAGATTCTGCGCTATACCAAGCCCATTCCCTTTGCCTGCAAGCCAGCAAAAAGCGCAACACCGGCATGAACAAGCGCTAAAAGAAGCGTCTGGTGAAGCGATGCAGATAAGGCTTTTGTGCGATCTTTATGCAATCAATGGGTGAATAAAGAATTTATACTTGCACCAGTCTGTTGGCATCGTTATTATACGCGCCACTCGGTGTTCACCGTTTGTCTATGCGTCTATAGCTCAGTTGGTTAGAGCGCTACCTTGACATGGTAGAGGTCGCCTGTTCGAATCAGGCTAGACGCACCATCTTATCCTGCTTTTTTACTCACATTTTCAGATTGTACTTAAACTGCCATTTAGCAACGCGACAATATGATCAAATTTGTTTTTCTGCGCTATTTCCAACGGCGTTAGCTGTGGGGGTTGGTAGGATTCTGTCTTAAAGTTGGCTTCGTACCGCCAGGTGAGCGAAGAGGGCTGGGCGCGGGATGTAGGGTTTGCCCCTAGCTTCAGTAGCTCACTTACTAATTCTGCCTGATTAGCACTAACCGCTTTGTGAAGCAGTTGCTCGCCATCTCGGTCGTAGGCGGTTAATAGTGTGTGTATTGCTTCCTGGTTCATTAATGTCGGCAGTGTTTGGGCATACCAGGTTAAAAATTCGAAATTTTGTGTATACACCGCAAGTTGGGAAGCGGACGTACCATCTTGTGCGGTATGAAGTACATCTGCCCCATGGGCTATCACAGCTTTTACCGTGGCCAGATGCTGACTTTTAATGGCAAAAAACAGCGGACTGTAGCCCTGTAGGGTTTGCCTGTTAATATCAGCCCCAGCGTTGATTAATTGCAGGAGTGCGTTTACGTTGCCGGTATTGGCTGCAAACATCAATGGCGTTTGTCCGTATTCGTTCGTCGAATTGATTTCGATGCTATCGCTCATGCTTAGCATCTTCGACAAGGTGTCTGCTGACGTGGTGCCGGCGCAAAGATGAAGTGCACTGGTACCATCTTCAATTCTGGCCTCAGGCGATGCGCCTTGGTCTAACAACAGATTAATTATCTGTGCATTGCCATAACGGCATGCCTGAATTATTGGGCTGAACCGGTTTTCCCCTGTTTGCTGCACTTTTGCACCTTGTTTAAGTAATATCTCAACCAGTTCGGGACTTTGTGTTTCGATGGCCCAGGCCAATAGGCTGGATTGATCCGGTAAGGGGGTATTTACGTCAATCTGTGCCGCTAACGCTCTTACTTGTGATGTATCTAATGCCAGAATCGCCCGCTTTGTTTGTAATAGCTGCGTTTGGTCTTGTGTGTGTTTCAACGAGTCTGAAGCCGGCTTGACTGCTTCATTCTGGCATCCGCTGATACAGGCTGTTATCACCAATGCAAACAGTTTTCCTTTCATTCTATTACCTTCTTACGCGGTTAATGCGGCCAATGGCCCGGTACTGTCACCAAACTGCTGAATTGGCACGCCCATGTGCTGCAATACACTCAGCAACAGATTACACATAGGTGTGTGTTTGTCGGTAGCTATGTGACGGTTACCTGGTAAGCCACCCCCGGCCAGTAAAATGGGGAGGTTCATATGGTCGTGGTCATTCGACTCACCAATACAGGCGCCTCGGATCACAAAGGTGTTGTCTAATAAATTGGATTCACCATCGGGGATACTGGCCATTTTTTCCAAATAGTCTGCGAACAGTTGCATGTGGTAAGCGTTTATTTTCACCAGTTTGTTGATTTTGTCGGGATCATTGGCGTGATGACTTAACGCGTGATGGCCGTCGGGGATACCCAGATTCGTGTAAGCATGGTTACTCAGTTCGCGTCCAAGCATAAAAGTACTCACGCGGGTCATGTCGGTTTGCAGCGCAAGCATCTGTAAGTCCAGCATTATCTTTACATGTTCTTCATAATCATTTGGAATCGATGCAGGCACGGTCACGTCTGCTAAGTTCATCTCGATTTTAGTGAGTCGAGCCTTTTCTATGCGCCTTTCCACATCGCGAATGGATTCCAGATACTGTTCCATTTTTTGCCTGTCGTGACTACCTAAACGCCGATTAAGCCGCTTTGCTTCGCCCTGGATAAAATCGAGAATACTGCTTTTATGGGCAAGTCGCATTTGTCTGGTGTTTTCGTCTATCTTGTTACCATTGCCAAACAGGTGCTCAAACACATCACTTGGGGCAACCATTGCAGGTAAGGCTTGGGTAGGACTCTTCCATGAAATGGTATTGGTATAGGTACAACTGTAATTAATGTCGCAGCTCCCCAATAAGCTGGGTGGTTCGATGCCTAATTCCAGTGAGGCAAGCTGTGTGTCTTTTGCAAAAAATTGTGCCGCTATCTGATCGGCAGACACCCCGCAGTAGATGTCAGCCCCTTCCGTTGCTTTAGCGTGTGCGCCGGTTAAAAAGGCCGGGCAACTTCGTCCGTGTCCGGCAGGTGGTGCGCCGAACGCACTGGCCTGATAGTGAGCCAGACCGGAAATAACAGAAAACTTATCGCGCACTTTTTCAAGCGGCTTCAACACCGGTGTGATGGTGTAATTGTAGCCCGTTTCGGTAGGGGTATAGCGCTGCATCCTAACCCCATTGGGTGAATAAAATACTGTCATGCGCTTGGGGCGGCTTTCAAGCACTTGTGCATGAGCTTTAGGCAGCAACGATTCCATTACCGGCAGGGTGACGGTCACGCCCAATCCTCGCAAAAATGCGCGGCGAGACAGCCCCTGACTAGTGTGCTGTTGCGATTTGTTCTTTTTCATCGGGCGCCTCGGGTGCTTTTTTGTAGTTAAATGGCATGCTGGCTATGACGGCCTTGACGATACTTTGAATGCGATAGTCATCCGCTTTTGCCGTTGTAACAATATGTCGGATTGTGGGCTGATCGTGGGCTTCCAAACCTCTGCCAAGGGCATAGGTTAACAACCGTTCTGTGAAGGCCAGTGCAAAGCGCTCGCGGCGCTCCCACAAAATGTCGTGTAATCCGGGTAATCCTTCAAACTGGGTTCCGTCAGGCATTTGCGCGGTAACATCAATGCGTTGTCCTGCATATTCGGTTCTGAATGCGCCAACAGCATCATATTGTTCCAAGGCCAGCCCAAGTGGATCCATTCTTTTGTGACAGGCGGCGCACACAGGATCTTCGCGATGCCGCTTAAGTTGCTCGCGGGCCGACAAGGCTATGCCATCGTGTTCCGCCACCAGTGCAGGTACATCAGGTGGCGGCGGAGGAGGACTGGCCGCTAATAAATTGTCCAGTATCCATTTTCCCCGTTTAACCGGAGAGGTGTGATTGGGGTTGGACGTAAGCGTTAATATGCTGGCCTGACCTAACAGGCCCCCTCTGCCCGAATGTTCGGTTAAGTTTACTTGTCTGAACGCTTGTCCATTTACGCCTTCAATGCCGTAATGTGTGGCTAACTGCTCATTCAAATAGCCATAATCGGCATTCAAGAAGTCAAAAATGGAACGATCGTCCTGTAAAATGCGGGTAAAGAATAACTCTGTTTCCCGCTTCATTGATTGCTGTAACGGTACGTTGTATTGAGGGAATTCAAATACGTCAGGGGCATGATAAGGAAGATTACGCAAGTAAAGCCATTGGCCGGCAAAGTTGCGGGTAAGCGCCAGGGCTTTATCAGACCGGAGCATTCGCTCAATTTCGTTGTTAAGTATTTCAGGCTCTCTGAGACGGCCACTTTGCGCCAGCTCTCTCAGGGTGCGATCAGGAATACTGCTCCACAAAAATAAGGCGAGCCGGGCGGCAAATTCAGTATCACTTATCTGATACACCGCGCCCGGGTTAATGTTCTGAGGTGCGGGCTCCTGCAAATAGAAAAAGCCTGGCGATACCAGTAATGCTTGTAGCGCGGTTGCCATACTGGCTTTGAAATCCAAATCCTTGCGCGCGTAGGTGAATACACTGACAAGTGGCTCAATATCGTCAGGTGTGGAGGGACGCCGGTACGCTTCGGTAGTCAGTTTAGTTAAAATCCGCTTGGCACAGGCGATTTCAGTGGGGGATGTCGCGGCTGTACTATCGGTATTTTCTGGCTGGCAAATAAATATTTTACGCGTACTGGGCGTGTCTGTGGCCGCTGTAATGGTTGCGTTAGTGGCTAACGGACCAATTACCTCTATTTCCATTATATCGCGTAAAAAAGCCGCTTGGGAAAAGCGTGAAGACAGGTGATACGAAGGCACTTGCACAGTATTCACCCGTGCACCATCAACTATAAAATCCAATGTCAGCTTTGTTGGGGGGCGATCGGGCAATACAACGTAATCCGTTCCTTTGCGCACCGTTGGTACGTGTTCATTCAGCGCCAGTTGCTTGCGAAACGCCATCCCAATGGTGTGGCTGCCGGCGTTCAGGGTAAGCGTGTAGTTATAGCGGTGAATATCGAGGCGATCGACCTCGTTATTGGTATTGGCATTCAGGTATCCCGCAATGTCGTATTCGCCGGTAATGGGCGCGTAAAATGTAAAACTGCCACCGCCTCGGGAGTCCAGCGGTAAATCGTCGCTCATTCTCAGATCATAAGACGGTACGCCGCTATTTTTTACCGAGCCGTCTTTGGGTACCACATAGCTTACCTTTGTTGCTGAGTCTGGCACTATGCCGGTGGCCAGATTGCTCACTTTACCCGCTATATTCAGATATCGCTCCAGATGGGTAGTTGAAACGCTCAATACATCGGCATTGTTGTCGAAACCATAGCCTGAGTCATCGCCGGGAAGCAATGGCGTTATGTCCACATCCAGTGCCAGCAAATCCCTCACCGAATTGGCATATTCGCTTCGGTTTAATCGCCGCAGTGTTGAGCGGCCCGGATTGGGATGCTGTTCAGCAAAGTTATCCAGTGACGAACCCAGCCAGTGCAGCAGCGACGCCTTTTCCTGCGGAGTTAACTGTTTTTTATCGGCCGGCGGCATATCGCCCATGGCTACCGATTTTAAAATACTTTCCCAGCGCGCCAGATTGTCACCCTGTGCGATGTCGTTAACGTTGATATCGCTAATCGACCAGTTGCCATCAAAAATATAATCGTTATGACAGTCTTCACAGCGGTCATACAGTAATCGATCTGCCTGTTTAGCGGTAAACGACATATCGGGTGAATCGGATGATACTTAGAGACGCGTACGTAGAGTGTCCGGTG
>NZ_JBLBUE010000059.1:0-19299 GCF_047290655.1 Alteromonas sp. AMM-1
AGAGCAAGCGTTTTACGGTTCGCCAGTAAACTACAGTCTGACGCTGAACTGGACCTACTAAGTTACCCGAATCTGTTTTGGGTTAACCCACCTGAACAGGTAAAAAAACGCCCGATGAACACACCGGGCGTTTTCGCGTTTTACAGTGATGCATTTTATGCAGTAGGTAAATACTAATCACAAGGAAAACGGTATGAAAGAACACTATCGTGTACTTCGATTCCTGAACTATCCGCGCTTTTGGTTATCAGGCCCGGCAACACTCATTGTGTCGCTGGTGGTTATGCTGGCCATGGCCGCGTGGTTTCCGCCCGGCGCGGGAAACGTTAACAACATCATTATGCCGCTGGTGATGTTTCCACTCATTTGGGCCGTGTTGTTTTTCTACACCTATCTCACCCGCCAGATGCACCAGGCATGGTGGATACTGAGTGGCTTACTGATCCTTAACAGCGCCGTGCTGGCCTGGCAATTCTGGGGGCAACCATGAGTAATGTAACTGAATCGCAACCGCGTTCGAAGGCTAAGGCACTGCTGAATTTGCATTCCTGGTCGGGCATTGCACTGGGCATACTGTTGTACGCGGTTATTTTTACCGGCACGGTGGCCGTTGTATCCGACGAAGTCGGCGAATGGTCGAACAGCAATCAGCATCAACAATTGCTGGCTACACAAAATGTAGATGAGGTGCTATCTAAGCTTGCTGCGCAAACTAACAGTGACTACCTGGAAGAAATTTCAGCCTATGAGGACCACCGGCAAAATCTGGTGTTCTTCTTTCATACGCACAAACAAAATCCCGACGGCGATATGGATGAATACGGCGTGCAGTATAAGGTGAATGCCAACGGCAACATCGCACAACAGCAGGAAGGATTTGGCAGCGATATCTATGCCCAGGACGACAGTTATGCATTAAGCCGGTTTTTGGTATCTATTCATACCGAATTGCATTTACCTGCTCCCTGGGGCTTGATTTTAACCGGTATTCTTGGTTTGGCCATGCTCATAGCGGCAGTGTCAGGATTCATGATGCACCGCCATTTATTCACCGATTTATTTACCATCAGAAAGCAGCGCGATGGAAAATCACTCAAGCGAGACTCGCATACCGTTGCCGGTACCTGGAGTATTCCTTTTGCAATCTTGCTTGCCTTTACCGGCAGCTTTTTCAGCTTTGCCACGGCCTTTGGTTTGCCAGCCATGGCAGTAGTGGCCTTTGGTGGTGATCAGGAAGCCATGATGCATACGCTGGTAGGGGAGCAACAACACAAGAGCGAGGCACCTCAGCCATCTGCCAGTGTTGATACCATGCTGAGCGATGCAGTTAGCCGCCAATCCGCAGTGCCCACGTTTATTGCCATTTCGCACTGGGGCACGGAATCGGCCAGTATGATGGCGTTTTTTATGCCATCCGACGGGGAAGTGGGATTTGCCCAACTGGTATATAACGCAACTAATGGCGACTTTGTTGAATCCAAACCTCAGGTGGGCACGGTGCCGTCGGCAGGCAGTGTGATCATGTCGCTTATTTACCCTGTGCATTTTGGTACGTTTGCTGGCTTTATGTCGAAAATCATTTGGATAAGCCTGGGGGTGGCGTCTTGCTATGTTATCGTTACCGGCCTGCAGTTATATGCGTTCCGAAATGAAAAACAGGCGTCAGGCTGGCGTTGGTTCAGCAGGCTGTGCGTGTGGGGATTCTGTGGCTTACCTTTGTGTTCGCTGAGCAGTGCGCTCGGCTTTTTTGTCAGTGGTGCATTAGTGGCCAATCAGAGTGTGTGGACACCTCTGGCATTTGTGCTGGCTGCGGCAATGGTGTCTATTTTGGCCTTAACGGTAAAATCCATTGTGCGATTACAGAATTTGCTATTAGCAGCAAACGGCCTGTTGTGCCTGTTGTTGCCGGTAACTCGTTACCTTACGTCTGAATTTGGCTGGTTACAGGCGATAGAGCAGGGCAATGTGTCGCTGATGTTTATCGATGCGGTTTTACTGCTTTGCAGTGGCTGGTGTTTCCATCGCATTTATGTGAGCAGCGAGGCGCAGCAAAGTAATACCAACGATGCTGATGCGATAGTTCATGACGAATCACTGAATGATACCGCGGGAGTAGCAAAATGAATCATCTTATTGCCACGTTGCCGTATATTCTGTTTAGCCTGGTGATTATTGGCGTGTTGGCTTATTCGGATCCACGTCGTCGCCAGCTGCACCAGAAAGTGAGTGGTAAAACCACGCGGGCAGGCTTGCCGCTGGCAGTACGTAAAGCGCTGGCGTGGAGTTTGGCGTTGCCGTTTATTCCTATGGCATTGACTGGCAATGTTGCCGGAATGCTGATGTATGCGGGGGCGTTAACTGTAATAGGTTGGCTGGTAACCGAGATCCCCGCGTCGGTAATTTAATTGGCGGGGTTTCTGACGCCTTTAACTATGGTGGCGGTAATGCGGTCATTGTATACCTCATTACCGCGCAACCGTTCTTCAATTAACAGCAATCATAGGCAGTTTGATTGTAGCTCTTGTCGTACGATGGCTGCTCCCGCACTCAAGGCGCTCAACTTCGCATTGGCAATATGTCTGGGCAACGGCGCCATACCGCAGTTTGTGCACGGATACAAATTCTCAGCATCTACAAACTGCAGTGCTTTGCGCAGGGTAGCCGCCACTTCTTCCGGGGTTTCAATTGCGTGATTGGCTACATCTATTGCACCCACCATAACTTTTTTGCCGCGTATCAATTCCAGCAACTCAATGGGTACATGAGAGTTATGACACTCCAGAGAAATAATATCGATGCTGGATTGCTGTAATTTAGGAAATACTGCTTCGTATTGTCGCCATTCTGTACCCAGCGTTTTCTTCCAGTCGGTATTGGCTTTAATGCCGTACCCGTAGCAAATATGTACCGCTGTTTGGCACGTTAAGCCTTCTACCGCTCGCTCCAGCGCAGCGATACCCCAGTCGTTCACGTCATCGAAAAATACGTTAAACGCCGGTTCGTCAAACTGAATAATATCCACGCCTGCTGCTTCGAGCTCCTTGGCTTCTTCGTTAAGAATTTTGGCAAATTCCCAGGCCAGTTTTTCGCGGCTTTTATAATGGTTGTCGTACAATGTATCTATCATGGTCATTGGGCCAGGTAACGCCCATTTTATGGGCTGGCTGGTTTGCTGACGCAGCAATCTGGCATCGTCTGCAAACACCGATTTTGAGCGCGATACCGGGCCAACTACGGTAGGCACGCTGGCTTCGTAACGGTTGCGAATGGTGACGGTTTTGCGATGTTCAAAATCCACGCCATTCAGGTGTTCAATAAAGGTCGTGACAAAGTGCTGGCGAGTTTGTTCGCCGTCACTCACGATATCAATACCGGCTTGTTGTTGTGCCTGCAAGGATAATCCCAGTGCGTCTTTTTTGCCTTCTGTTAGGGCCTGATCAGATAACTTCCAGGGCGACCACAGTGTTTCAGGTTCGGCTAACCAGGATGGCTTAGGCAAGCTGCCAGCCGTTGAAGTAGGTAACAGTGTTTTCATGATGCTTCTCGTTATTCTGTGTTAGGCGTGGCTGGCAGACCACTGTTCAAGGATGTGCTGGTACGGCTTAATAAAATGCTCCTCGGCAAATTTGCCCTGGGCAATGGCTAAGCGGCTGCGCTCTTCCCGGTCGTACACGATGTGCGTAATGGAATGATCAGCGTTGTTCAGTGTTGGCTGATAGCATTTACCCGCTGCAGCGTTAGCGTTGTATATCTCCGGGCGGTAAATCTTCTGAAACGTTTCCATGGTGCTAATGGTGCTGATCAATTCCAGGTTGGTGTAGTGGTTAAGCAAATCACCAAAGAAATAAAACGCCAGCGGTGCCACGCTGTTGGGTGGCATGAAGTAACGCACTTTTAGCCCCATCTTTTTAAAGTATTGCTCGGTAAGTGACGACTCATTGGCGAGGTACTCAACACCCAAAACCGGATGCTGGTTTTCGGTGCGGTAATACACCTTATTGTCTGACACGCTAAGACAGATCACCGGCAACTTTTTAAAGTGCGCTTTGTATGCCTGCGAACTCACGAAGTGTTGAAACAGTTTGCCATGTAGATCGCCAAAGTTACCCGGCACGCTAAACTGCGGCTGATTCTTATTGTGATTTTGCAATAACACGCTGAAATCGTAGTCGCGTACATAAGAAGAAAAGTTGTTGCCAACAATACCTTCTATCCGCTCCTGGGTTTGGTGATCCAGAATATTCGTTTTCAGGATCTCAATAGACGGAAAGGCGTGGCCGCTGCCCGCAACATCCATTTCTACCGAAATAATTTCAAGTTCAACGGCATAACGGTCGCCGGTCGGGTTGTCCCAGTTAGCCAGTGCGTTAAAGCGGTTATTCACCATGCGCAATGCGTTGCGAAGATTGTCCTGTCGTTTGTCGCCGCGCGCCAGGTTCGCAAAATTGGTGGTGATACGGGTGTTGTCTGCTGGTTGATAGTGCTCATCAAAGCACACGCTTTTAATGGTAAACGTAAAATCTGTCTTCATGATGTTCTGCCCGTTTCTCTGGTGAGATATAACCTATGATGTGTGCCTAGCCGCTAAACCCAGTGCAATTGTGCAGGCCGGTTGCAAGACCACGGTGTAAGTTATACGCGCAACCTATCATGAAAAAAAATGGTTTTATTTCATTGAATGATGAGTAATGTTCATGGTTTTGGTGGTGGCAGAATATCTGTGCAATAAGGCAAACGGTGTATCAAACGCCTGATGTGTCGCGAAATAAGGTAAGTTTACTGTGTGGATTCGTAATGGTTTTGCTGTATTAGTTTGTTAAAAGTTTTAACAAACTAATGGCGTGTCACTTATTAATACGGAGGAGTCCATGTACTTGCCTTGTTGCAATCAATTTAAATTAGTCACGCCAATCTGCTTACTAGCTGTTTTAGTCTCTCTAAGCGCCTGTAGTCAGCAACGAGCAAATACAGCAGCACCGCCAGTTGTATTTGATAATCCGATAATAAAATACGACAGCCCGGACCCGACAAGAACACCTGGTGACCTCATTTATACCGCTGATCCGGCGGTTATGGTGAAAGACGGCACGGTTTACCTCTATTCAACTCATGATGAACAATCACCGGAAGGGCAAGATTACCGTATGTACGATTATCGCCTTTGGTCAAGCGATGATCTTGAGCATTGGAATAACAGAGGAGCCGTTTTAACGTACTCAGACTTCGCTTGGGCCAGAGGTGACACGAAAACGGGTAATGCCTACGCTCATCACGTGATTCACCGTAAGGATAGTCACGGAAAATCACAATATTACTTTTACGCTACAGTGGAAGGTGGACAAGTAGACGGGGAATTTGGCTTCGCAATAGGGGTCGCGGTATCTGACAGTCCAGAAGGGCCATTTACCGACCCCCGTGGAATGCCTCTCATCAGATTAGAAGATACGGCGCAATATAAAGACCACTCATGGCGAAACATCGATCCAGCAGTCTTTGTGGATGATGATGGTCGTGCTTACTTATATTGGGGAAACAAACAATTGTGGTGGGTTGAATTAGACGCAGATCTCGTTCATCTCAAAGGGGAGCAGTATGAAAGTGATCAGCAGGGAATAATGCTGAGCCGCAATACAAGTAAAGTGGAAATTCACGCCGTTGATACCTTACCTAACTTTGAAGAAGCACCTTATGTGTCCAAGCACAACGGACTGTATTATTTAGTTTATGCCGCGGGATTTCCAGAAAGCCTTGCCTATGCAACAAGTCAGTCGGTTACCGGTCCATGGGAGTACCAAGGCATCATAATGGAACCATTAGCGGGTACTACTACTATTCATCCTGCTATGTTCGACTTTAAAGGAAGTACCTATCTTGCCTATCACAATGCCCAATTACCCGGTGGAGGAAGTTATCGGCGTTCAGTTTGCATAGACAGAGTGTACTTTAATGACGATGGCACCATTAAACCTATAGTGCGTACTTCCAGATAGCTTACTTGAATTTAGTATCGTTTTACATGCATATCCTGGCTTTCAAGTTTGAAACCGGATGTGCCATTAATTGAGAATGAAAAATTATCATGTTGAAATTCCATTTTTTAGCCTTAGCAAAAGGCCGGTTTTTACTTACTAACGTCCTTTTTCTGGTGGGCTTAACGTCATACGCTGTAGGTGCTCAGACAAATGATGAAATGACCATCATTGCAGAGCCCGCTCAGCCAAATGCAATCGAACTTGGAACGTCTTTGAGCAGTGACCACTCAGTAGAGGAATCCTGGTACACCCAATACGGTAGTCGGTTTGTTCGAAACGTGACAGTGGCAACGTTGACACCTGTACTTCCTGATCCTGCGAATGCGACAGGTGCTGCGGTCATCGTTGCGCCTGGGGGCGGTTTTCGAAGCTTATCCATGGATAATGAAGGCTGGCAGGTGGCCACCGCGTTGGCCGAGCAAGGAATAGCCGCATTTGTTTTAAAATACCGGCTAAACGAAACGCCTAAAGAATTAAGCGATTTTCAGCACGCGATGACAAGCATGTTTTCGAATGCAGCACGCAAACGGCCAACGTTTAATCCTGACGAGATGAAACAAGCTATTGCACCGCAACTGGAAGATGCAAAAGCCGCTTTTGCGCTCATAAGAAAACGCGCCGATGAATGGCATGTGGATCCGGACAGGGTAGGCATGATTGGATTTTCAGCCGGTGCAATGCTGACACTGTCTACTACCTTGCTTGTTGATGAATCACAGCCGGCTTTTATAGCGAATATCTATGGTCCTTTGGGCGCGGTAAATACACCTGCCAATGCGCCGCCTTTATTTGTTGCTATTGCTGCGGATGATCCCATTTTTTCTGGCAATGACTTTGGATTAATCGAAAGTTGGAGCAAGGCTAAAAGACCAGTGGAATTCCACTTTTATGAACAAGGTGGTCACGGTTTCGGCATGTATCAAAAAGAAACAACCAGTACGGGTTGGTTTAACGCCTTCAGCCGCTGGCTGACTATGCACGGTATGATTGCAGAGTCACCCTTATAGCAACGAAAGACTAACAGACTGGCGAAAGGCTGAAGGCTATTAATTGTTTAACTGTTTGGCTTGCACTATATACCGAAGTGGTGGATTCACATTGAGATCATCGAAGGGATAGCAGGTAATCAGATACAGTGCTTCGTCTGTGGGATTAATTGACCAGTTGTTTGTGCGGGTATCAACGACAAAAATATCTGCAATGGTGTATTGAATCCAGATGCCAGACCGTATCTGGACCCTCAAAATATCTCCAATGGTTAAATTGGCAAGCGCTGCAAAATGCGTGTCTCTGTGACCATGAATAACAGCCGTGCCCGGCTCTCCTGGCAGGGCTGTACCGTCTGCATGGCCAGGGCCAAAAGCCAGGCTGGTACCATGGCTGCCGGATAAGACATAGAGTGATGTTGCTTGCCCGGGAAATACGAGCTTTGCTACTGGCCAGGTGTCGGCCCAGGCCCAGGGTCTGGTATGTTGCCCTGTGTGCAGGGTTTGCTGCCAGGCATCGGCAATCAGATACTGCGCCACACTGGCTTTGGCGTTTATCCAAAGCGTGTTCCCCCAACACACCAGTACAAACGCACAAAGTAACAAACTGAACAGCTTCGCTGAATGACGCTTGACCTGGATTGCCGGTTTCTGAAAACGGGTTAAACTAATCACGCTGAACGTACCCGATTGAAATGCAGAATAAACATGGCCAACACACCCCAAAGACCCAGCCAGAAGGTTAACGTTGCAGAGGTAGCGGTATTGGCAAATTGCATGCGCTGCTGCAATGCGCCATCGGGCATAACATTGGCAACGGGCTCACCAAATAGCGGCAACAACTGCGGCCTTACAGGCGTGTCTTCAATGGCTATCAATGCGGTAAAACGGGTAAGCAGGCTGTGGGTTAATGCCACGTCTAATATCGCATCGCGCACTGAGTCGTTGGTTAGCTGGCCACGTCTGCCCTGATCTTCAATATCAGCCACTTTGTGCCTGGCCCACAGCGCGCCAATCCCGGTTGTAGAAACGGCGTTATTGGCCTGAATAGTGGTTTGCCAGGGCTGCTGCGCGGTATTGCCGCTAATATTGATGTGTTGCAGAGGTTGAGATAGTTTTGCGAAGGCCAACAGCGCTTCAGAATGAAATAAATCCGCAGACTGTGAAGGGTAGGGCTCTACTTCCTGTGGCCAGTTAATGTTGATATTGGTGGCCGCAACATGATTGAGCTTATTAAACAAACGTGACATTTTGCCGTACACATCATCGCGGTAGCCGATTAACTCATAACTACCACGGCCTAATTGCGCCGCCTTTGTCATAAAAAACGCATTGGGTGCACTGCCTATGCCAACGGTGAATAATCGTGCGTTGTGGCCGGGTTCGGTTATTAAGTTAAACAGCATTTCTTCGTTGCCGATTGCGCCATCGGTAATAAATACGATTTGCTGCAAGCGTTCCGATTGCGCAAGCTGGCCGTAAGCTTCCTGCAAGGCTGGGTACATTTCGGTACCGCCATCCGCTTCAAGCGAGGCAATCCATTGTTTGGCAATGTGTTTGAGATCGGCACTGGCAAGCACGGTGCGATCATTAAAACGCTGCACCCGATCACTAAACGCAATAATGTTAAAGCGGTCGTTGGGGGAGAGTTGATCAACTGCCAGCGCCAGGCTGGATTTGGCCTGGATCATGGAATTACCCTGCATGGAGCCAGACGTATCGATAACAAAAATGATGTCTTTGGACAGTGCCTGTTTTACCGGCGCATTAGGTGGGATCATCATTACCATGGCATAGGTGTCGCCATCGGTTTGTTGCTGGAATACTGCTGCTCGAGGCTGCGATGAGGTTACCGGTGTCCACTGCAACACGACATCCCGATCCATTTCTACCAGGTCGTTAGTAAACTTAATGTGATATTGTTCAGGCTGCTTTATTACCTCTATGTTGTGATAAAGGCCTTCAATTGAGGCTAGTTCCATACCGGCTTGAAGGGAAAGGTTGAGCTGCAGCGGATTCTGCAAGCCATAGACCGGTGCGGCGATCATGGCTGGTGTAATGTCGGGAGCATCAGGCACCAAATCCGTAGCGGTTGCCCAGCCAAAAGGGCTGGTATTTATGGTGCTACTGGTGTTGTTATGTGTTGCTTCTGCGGGCAGAGATATACCAGGTATGTAGCGTGGCGTGAGGGTAGTAGGCAGCCGCCATTCAAATACTCCGGCCTGGTACTTAACGGTATCGATAAAGGTTAATTTGATTTCTATTTCTTGACGCGGGCCAATATTGGCGACCTTTTGCGTAAACAGGTTATCGCGCTGTTGCAACGTGAGCGCGGCACGTTTGCCTTCTGAACGGGCCTTTTTATACAAGGTTTCTGCGCTTGCCCGCTCTTTTACTTCGCCAATAATGCGCCGCTCACCAACCTTCATCTCAAGTCGCTGCACAGCAGCCATTTCAGGTAGTGGAAACACATACACGCCTTCTACCCACTGATCCGAATTATTTTTAAATCGCTGAATATAGTCGGTGGTTACCACCAGACCACTAATAGATGCCGTTACCACTGTTTCGAGGTGCAATGAAGGCAACCGCTGTCCGCTTTCATCGGAAAAGGTGAGCTGGCCCGCATGTTCGCTGTCATTTGGCGCTGCCAGTACTTCAATACTGAACAAGGAAACCACCGCCGCAAGCGCAATGGCTAGCAGCCACCACAGCCAGGTTTTGGATTTGCGTTTGGGGTGCGGGTCGAAGATCAGGTGCTTGGGGATACGTTTTGGGTACATAGTGACAACAAGTGAATGAACAATGATGTCATTGAATCAAACAAAAGTGTCACCATGAGGCACTGAACATGGATTAGTAGCAACAAACTATGACGAATTATGGCAGGTTTGGGGCGCAAATCATTAAGCCAGTGCTATGCTATCAAGACGATTTGTACCAAGGGATTTTCCGCTCCAATAATGTTTCCAGTTTGGTTGCTTCGTCGTAGAACAAACTCGCTAGTTCCTGATGCAAGCTCGGCGATAATTTAGGGACGGCTTTGTTGTTTATTTCGCTCAAAGTCTGTGTAATTTTGGTCGTTATCCGCGGAGGAAGCCAGGATTCAAGTGTTTTGCGCGATGAATCAGGCCAGTTTAACCATCTGTCTAACATCAGGCTTCTGGGTTGGGTAGGGACTTTTCCACGTTTACTCATGTCAGGCGTAAATGTATCTGAGATACCCAAATGACGGCAAATCCTGTGGTAGGTCTCAAGAGGGTGCTTTACCAAATCGTCGTACAGAATGACCAATAACTGGGATTTATCGAAGTGCTGATAATATCGTTCGAGCTGTTCAGTGTATCTGCCCAATCGCGTGTAATGCCAGTCCCATCCCCATCCCGCAGCTACACGGCTGTCTTCGCTTTCCAGCGCATTTTGTAACGACAGTGGCTCAGTTTGAAATTGCACATTCATGCAGTAATGGGAGTAAAGTCTGGACACCGGCTCCCTCAGGACTGCAATTAACTTTGCATCCGGCGCATGCTGGGCAATGCGTTGTGCAGTTTTAGGGTAATACAAATAGCGCACTGATGCATCGGCGCGAATTTTTGCATCACCGGCATTCGCAAAAGCCTGTTCATAATCTGCTTCAGTAACCAGCGAGCGACTGTACTGAATATGAAAATTCATTTTTGGCGACAACGGCCCTGGGTGCGATAAATCTTCGTTAACCAATGCAAAATAATTGGGTTCTTTGTAGGCGGAGAAATACACCTCCGGATGTTGATTCAAATAATCTGCAATCGAGGTTGTTCCACATTTTGCAGCACCAATTAAAAAGAAATTGGGAACGTTTTGCATAAACAGCATTCAATCCTTGTTTTAGTAATCCGGCTACTCGGCGCGGTTGTTCGACAGAGTATAGCGTAAATCCATGATACAAAAGCAGCGAATGCACGGAAACTAATTTGCCGTTATGTAGGTCAGAAGGCCATGTATTAGCGAGAGCTATCCATCTGTAATTAGTCTTTTATACACTCAATGAAGGAGAAGAAATGTCGATGAGTCAGGAATATGCTGGGTTTTGGTTGAGAGTAGGCGCGGCGCTAATTGACTCAGTATTATTGTTAATTGTGATTTGGCCACTTATGGCCGCTATATACGGCTTGCAATACTGGACCAGCGGACACTATATACTGGGCTTTTGGGATCTGGTTATAAATTATTTACTCCCTGCCATTGTGGTGATTATTTTTTGGATTTACCGTTCTGCTACACCCGGCAAAATGATGTTGAAATTAACGATTGTCGATGCAAAGACCGGAAATGCCCCTACCAAAGGGCAATATATTGGCCGATACCTGGCTTACTATGTGTCTGCCATTCCATTATTTATGGGTTTGATTTGGGTGGGGTTGGATAAACGCAAACAAGGCTGGCATGACAAACTGGCTGGCACCGTGGTTTTGAAAATAAACCAAACTGAAGCCGTTAAATTTGATGCTACAGTGTAATTCTCAGCATAACGAACGGAAAACAATCCGTTCGTTATGACTGAATAAATTTACCCACCAACGGGCGTTTAGGCATACTCCGCGAGTCCAAGTGAAGCCAGCACATCATCAAGGTGATCCATGGCCTCTTTAGTTGGGCCCGGATAATCCCCCGCAATAGCCACGTTACCCATGTAGCCGATTTCCTTGCTGCCGGGCACAGAACAAAAATACGCTGCCAAAATTAATGTGCGCAAGCGGTTAAATGCCTGAGCCGGTGGATGGAATTCAACCGGCGCATCTTCGGTACCAAATGCAATGGTATCCAGAATGGCCATTTGGCGGGTATTATCCAGTGCTGAAAATGGCTCACTATGCAGTAACATAGCTTCGTCATCCAGCCAGATTAACAACCGTAAAATGGTATCGCGATCGCGCTGCTGCCCGCTGTAGGGGGCACTTATCCATTCATCCACTACGTGAGGTGCGCCTATTTCAAGCGCTCCCGGCTGCCCGTTTTCCGCCGGTACCAACATAGTACTGATACGGGCAATGATCTGTAATTGCGCCTCGCTGAGTGTTTTTGGCCAGGGCGACGTGGGAGGAATGATGAGATTAGGATCTTTCCCGTAACCTTTTAGCACGATAGGTTGTATGTCTGTAGTGGGCCAGTGACCTACTTGTGGTGTGGCGTTTTGCAACGCTGCTGTGCCAGTTTCAGGTGTGCTGGTACAGGCTGCCAGGCCAGGCACGGCAGCGCCTGCCACCATTAACCCGAAAAGCTTCAAAGACTCGCGGCGAGTCATTTGCGGGAGCCTGGATGCGAAGTGTGAGTGCGACATATTACAAGGCTCCTTTGTGAAGTTGACCGGCCAGCCAGTTTGCGTTGCGCATTGCCAGCGTTAATATGGTGAGGGTGCAGTTTTTATGGGGATTGGAGGCAAAGACACCGCCGTCCATGACAAACAAATTCGGACAATCCCAGGTTTGCCCCCATTGATTAGTTACCGAATCCTCTTTCGACTCACCCATGCGTGTTGTGCCCACTTCATGAATTATTTGCCCGCCTTTGGCAATGGCTTGCTCAGGTGAGGGCAAATCACCTACTGTCGCCCCCATGGTTTGCAAAAGGTCTTTAGCGGTTTTAAGGCCATGTGCAACCTGATTTAATTCGTGTTCAGACCATTTCCAATGGAATCGTGCAACCGGAATACCCCATTTGTCGGTGACATCCGGGGCGATGTCCATGTAACAGTCGGTGTTAGGTAACATCTCGCCGCGCAGTGCAAAATACACAGACGCACCATAATTGGCTTTGGCTTCGTCTTTCAGGGCTTTTCCGTAGCCTTTGAAGTCGCCCGATACCCAGGCGCCGGGTTCTCGAAATCCGCTGCCTATTTCAAAATGATAACCCCGTGGGAAATTCAGTTCGCCGTTTTCCTGTGCTTTGTGGCCCCACCAGGGAATAAACAAATGATTGGCGGTATGTCCGTCTTCATTATAGCGAGGGCGATTGCGCAGTGCAGGGATGGTTGCGCCCAGTCCTGCACCGGTAGAATCCATCAGATTCTTACCCAGTTGCCCGCTAGAATTTGCCAGTCCCTGGGGATGGGAGTCAGACGCAGAATTGAGCATGATACGCGCACTTTCACAGGCACTGGCGGCTAAAATAACCACCCGGGCAGGGAGTGTTAACTGCTCACTACTGGTTTTATCAATATAGGTTACCCCGGTAACCTGTCCGTTAGCATCGGTAGTAACCTGCTTCACCATGGCATTGGTGATCACGGTTAAATTGCCGGTTTTATGTGCCATGGGTAGTAATGAGGTGGTTGTTTGAAATGCCGCTCCAATGGAGCAGCCATGCCCACATGGCGTGGCATAGAAGCAGGCTGCGCGATCGTCTTTGGGTCGGGTTAATACGGCTCGGTGCATGGGTACCGCTTTGAGACCCAGCTTATTGGCTGCTGCCGCTACCAGCAATTCCGGCACGCGTGGTGCGGGTGGTGGTTGCAACACGTCTGGCGCGGAATCTGGCATGTCGTTGAGGCCCGTGTTGGTGCCACACACGCCTACCAGCGCTTCTGTTTTATCGTACCAGGGCGCAATATCACTGTACTCAAAAGGCCAGTCTGCGCCCAGTCCATCCCGCGACTTACCTTTAAAATCGTGCTCACTAAACCTCAAAGAATAGCGTCCCCAGTGGTTGGTGCGACCGCCAAGCATGCGAGCCCGCCACCACAAAAATTCGGAGTCTTCGTCGGTTGTGTAGGGCTCATCAGGCACCGTCCATCCGCCGTCCACTGTGGCATCATAGTAGCCAAAATCTTTATCGGTATTGCCAGACGCCATGAGTGGCGCATCTGCATTGCGTTTGAACATGGGGGTTTCAGTTTTGGGATCATAGTGGCGACCGGCTTCCAGCAGCAGCACCTTGATGCCTGCTTTGGTCAGTTCGTAAGCTGCCATGGCGCCGCCAGCACCAGAACCAACAATGAGTACGTCGTAATCCGCTTTGCTCATTAATGCAGCTCCCTGATTTTGATATTCTTAAACCACACTTTGTCACCGTGATCCTGCAAGCCAATATGCCCCTGAGTTTGTTCTGCAAAACCCTGCCAGTTGGCAAATTTACTGGCAGCAACCAGTTTGTCCCAGGTGGAAGAGTGCATCACAATGTGAACGGTCATGACGCCATTTTGCCAAACCTGTAGCACATCGTTGTTCAGCGAAATGGTTACAGTGTTCCATTCTCCGGCAGGTTTATAAGCGGTTTCAGGAGCGGCTACCATGTCGTAAAGTGAACCAGAACGGTGGGTGTCCAGTTTACTGTCGGCGTGCTTTTCATTGTCGATGATCTGAATTTCCGGCGCGTGGGAGAACACGTATTTTCCGGTTTCATCGGCCAGGAAAAATATACCGCTGTTACCGGCTTCGGATATCTTCCAGTCCAGTTTTAGCTCAAAGTTGTTGTATTGCTGGCGGGTAATTATGTCACCTGCACCGCCTTCTGTGAGCGTGATGGCGTTGTCCTGAATTTGCCACTTGGGGCTGATATCCTGCTGCTGGTAATTGCGCCAATGCGATAGGGACTTACCGTCGAACAGCAATTGCCATCCCTGTTGTTGTTCTTGCTCAGAAAGTTGGTTGTCGCTGGCATGACTATGAATGGCGGTACCCATAAGCATCATGGATATAGCAAAAGCTGGAAGCGCTTTCATTTTTTAGGCTCTCTTGTCTTGGTGCATTCTTGTTATGCATCCAGACTAACACAGCAGATGATGCTCACAACTGTTATTGGCTTGTTAATAAAGAAGATACGACCAGTTTAAGAGGGATTGGGGTGAACCGCAGATCCAATGAAATTGGGTTAGTGGGTAGCGCAAGTGGGTAAGGGAAAGACACCGTATGTGAAAAATACGGTGTCGTAGGGCCTGTTGTTGCTAGATATTCAGCATGCTTTCAATATCGGCCTTCAATGCTTCGGGTTTGTCTTTAGGGGCATAACGCTTTACGGTTTTGCGATCGCGGCTCACCAGAAACTTGGTGAAATTCCACTTAATACCCTGAGTGCCTAACACGCCCGGCGCGGCTTTTTTGAGGTACTGGTAAAGCGGCGTTGTGTTATCGCCATTTACCTCAATTTTTGCCATTACCGGAAACGTTACATTAAACGTTAGCGAACAAAATTCCTGAATGGCTGTGTTGTCGCCTGGCTCCTGTTTGCCAAACTGATTGCACGGGAACGCTATAATCTCCAGTCCCATGCCCTGGTATTCCTTGTATAGCGCTTCCAAACCATCATATTGGGGCGTAAAACCGCACTTGCTGGCGGTATTTACAATTAACAGCACTTTGTCGTTGTAATCTGAAAGTGGTACCGACTGGCCTTTGCTGTTGGTTACGCTAATTGTATTGAAATCCATTATGTAAAACCCGTGAGTTAACCATTACTGGTGAGAATTTTGCCATAGAATACGGGATTTTAGTCTGTCTGGGATCGTTAAATTTACATCGCGCTCTAAAATAATATTGCCGATAAGCATAACGTGTTCATCCAAATGCAGGCTGGGGGTGTCGCTGCTGTTACCTTTATTGGGCCGTTTGAAGGTAATGTCACCGTCTATCTGGCAGTGACCTTTAAAGCGGATATCACCATTTACCGTTTCAACGTTGCCACCTATTGTGATGTCAGAAGCATCCATATCGCCGTTTACCGTTATTAAACTGCCACCAATTTTGGCGTGGCTGCTTAATTCGATATCGCCGTTAACTGTAGTGATGTCATGATTAACGGAGAGATGGTCGTTACCCTCTACGTCACCGTTTACTACGTCGATGGATGCAACGTTATCGTGTTCACCAATACTTACGCCACCATTTACCGTGCTGATGCTGCCAGCGTTAACGTGATCACCCAGTTCTATTCCACCATTCACGGTAGATAAATCCGATACAGTGCGATGATCACCAATATCGATACCGCCAAATACCTTACTCACACTACCTGTATAGTCGTCGCTGTGGTGATTACCGCCAACATGAATAACACAGCCAGATAAGACGAAAGACAGGGTTAATCCCAGTGCGATAGTACGAAAAATATGATGTTTGGTAGATTGCATAATGTGTTTGCCTGCTGATAAATCTAACCACACTTTACCATTGGCGCAGTGCAAAGCAGACCGTAAATTCTTTACAAGGTGTGTCGACAGACACATTTTTAAACAGTGTGTTAAGGCGAACGAGAAACACCGGGGCAGTTACCCCGGTGTCACGGTTGGTAAAAATCAGAAGTAGTGGTAACTAACCCGAATGCCCACTGTTCTAGGTGGTTCGTAAACAGTAGAGATTACGTTGTCTACCAAACCGAGAGTTTGAGTAATAGACTCTACACCTTCGTTGGTAAGATTGCGGGCGTAGGCCATAACCTGCCAATCGCCATCCATTGTTTCAAACTGCAGCGACGTATCGATGGTAGTTACCGCATCAGCGCGTTGTACCGGTAGATAATCAAACCCTATCCAGCGTTCATCACGATAGCGGGCGTCTAATGAATAAGTGCCTGTCCAGTCATCCATTTCAAAATGATAATCGATACCCAGGTTGCCCGACAGCCTTGGAGAGTTTCGCCCCTCTTTGCCTGAGCAATCGACATCCCAGATACCGCCGTTTTCGGTGGTTTCAACGAGTGTTTGGTCGCAACCCGTTACCACTCGCACATCTGGATCCGGGGTAAGTTGCTGGTAGCTGTACTGTTCAATTGTGTTATTCAGGTACTGCAGAGTACCGCGTAAGGTTAGATCGGCAGAAGCCGCATACCAAATATCAAATTCTGCACCTTTTATACTGGATTTGCCGATATTTTCAGTAACCAGTGCAGAGTTACCGTTGGCGTCCAGACCCAGGTGACTGGCTTGTTGATCTTCGTAGTCCCAGTAAAACAGTTCAGCGTTGAACTTGAGCACACCGTTCATAAACAGGTTTTTGCTGCCGATGGTATAGGCGTCCAAAAATTCAGGCTCAAACTCTTCTTTACCCGTACTTAACGTAAAACCACCAGACCGGTATCCGGTTTCTACGCTGGCATACAGTAAACTGTCTTTAGCTGCATCATATTCTGCAGCGATACGATAGGTGATTTCGCTTTCATTACGTGTTCGTTGCACCGTTGTCGGATTGATGAACAACAGGTTTGCACGCAGATGGTCTGGTGCGCCCGGGAACAGGGGAATTTGACCAAAGGGAACCGGGCCCGTACCAATGCCTGGCGCGCCAACTGGAAGATCGGCAGGATCAATTTGTGCCAGCGTTTCTTCAACGGTTAATCCAGCCGGAATGACCGGGGCGCCATCGCAGTTAGGTATAACCGGGCCACCCGGATAGACTTCCATCTCGCGAATACAGACGTTCAGGAATACGTTGGCCACACCGTCCATTGACTTTTCATCATCGCTCCAGCGTATGCCGCCAACCAAGCGCAGATCGTCGTTAACATGATATGTGCCGCGGGCAAACAACGCAGTGGACGTGGACTCAGATGCGTTAATAGTTTGTGTAGATTGCAAACTGTATTGGTTGAACGACATGGCACCCGATACCGTTTCGTCAAAGTAATACGCGCCTAAAATCCAGTCTGTATTGCCAGCGGTGAAGGAAAAACGCGACTCAAGACTAAATTGCTCGTGGTGTTCATTGTTTTCAGCCGCCTGGAAACCCGGGCTAACAAATACTAAATCAATATCGGCTTCGCGATAGGCGGGCAGGATCACCAAATCACCCAGGCCTGTTTTCAGGTTAATTTCGCCAGTGATCCCAACATACTCGTTATCCAGGTAAGACGCGCGTTGAGGCGTTGTAGATGTAAACCCCGGTGTCGTTGATAGCGATGCAAAATAGTTGAGGGCCGCATCGGTGTACGGGCCAGTAAATGGTTTAGATACTTCCTGTGGCGCAGGGTTAAAATTATAGCCCGGGATATTGTTTGGGTTATCACTCACACCAGCGAATGGGAATCCATAGGTGCCTAAATAGGTTGGCGCACTGCCAGTACCCTGCGTAGTTGAATAATCTACACTCAGGCGTACCGATAAATCGTCGCTTATATTGCCCAAAATCTGAGCTCGTAGGGCTGCATCATCTGTAGAGGCCGTGCCATCGTCGTTGTAGCCGTCATTTGACAATGTAGCGCCAGCTACACGCGCTGCCCAGTTATCTGCCAATGGGAAGTTAACGGCGGCTGAAGTTTCTAATGTGCCATAGTTGCCAATGCCAATGGAAAGACTGGCCGAATGCTCATCCAAAACAGGCTTTTGAGGGATAATGTTAATCGCCCCCGCCGTTGCATTTCGACCATACAGGGTACCCTGCGGGCCTTTTAATACCTCTACGCGTTCCAGGTCCAGAAACGACGCGGTTGTTGCCGACGGACGCCCTATATAAACACCGTCAACGTTAAACGCCAGAGCCGGATCGGTATAAGCATTCACCGCAAAGTTGCCTACGCCGCGAACAAAGTATACGGCGTTGGAACCACCACCACTCACTACGCTGAGTGACGGTGATACTTTTGCCAGGCCCATTACATTGGAAACACCGTCGCGAGCGAGTTCGTTTTGAGTGATGGCATCGATTGGTAATGCAGCATCCTGGATGCTTTCGGATTTTCGTTGAGCTGTAACTTCAATTTTTTCGAAGCCATAAGCGGGTTGGTTTGCGTCTGCCTGCTCAGTCGATTGTGCTATCGCCTGACTACTTAACGCCAGTAGTACTGCCAGATAAACCGGCTTTTTATTGTGTGTTGTCATTGTGTCTTCTCTGTGGAGTGAATAATTAATGCGCTCATTCAACATCGAAAGCTATGACATCATGTAAACAAGTAGTTAAAAAATTGTTTATTTTGATTGGATGTATCTAGGATTTTAATAATTAGGCAATGTAGTATTTTTTCAGTTTATTCGAATGAAATAGGTGAAATTGCGCCGGTTGTGTAGGTGTTTTTTCTGAAGTTTACGTAAATTTAATTCGCATTGATTTTCCGGGGAATGATAAAGCGCACATATCCTTGATATTTTGATACCGTGCTATAGGGTAAAGAGGAACAAGCTAATACCAATTCGCATAGAAGTTTGCTCTCTCAGAGTGAGTCAAAACGACTTAGATCACGACGCGCACTCTGAGGCATAGTCATTCTATGTCCAGAGGGCGCAACACAGATTTAAGTCGTTTTGGCCACTCCCTTTGGGCAACACTGGCAGACTTTTTAGCGTTGTTACGCTTGCTTGATTTGGAACCACCAAACCT